>JAVEEO010000319.1 GCA_030840415.1 Pseudonocardiales bacterium
TATGTCCCCCTGCAATCCCATTTCCCTAGGAGTTTCGATGCACCGTAGCCTTCCCTTGGTGTGCGCTGCGGCAGTGGCTGTGTCAGCCTTTGCCGTCAGTGTTCCCGGGTCCGCCGCCACGCCGCCGGCCGCCGCCACCTCGGCGACCGCGCCACAGGCCGTGGCGAATGAACTGCTGGTCGGCTATGTCAGCGGCGCGGCCACCACGGCACGCGCGCGGGCTCGCGATCGGGTCGCGGCTCGCCTTGCCGAGCGCGTGGTGGCCGGCTCGGCCGCGCGTGGCGAGGTCGAACTCGTGCACCTGCCCGCCGGCTCGGATCGGTCGCGCGCGATCCAGTCGTTGAAGGCCGATCCGGCAGTGGCCTATGCCGAGCCGAACTGGGTGTACACGCACGCAGCGACCAGCACCGACCCGTACTACACCAACGGCAGCCTGTGGGGCATGTACGGCCCTAACACGACTCCGGCCAACGCCTACGGCAGCAACGCCGCGGCAGCCTGGGCCGCCGGTTACACCGGATCGTCGAGCGTGTACGTCGGTGTCATCGACGAGGGCATCCAGTACACCCACCCGGACCTGGCCGGTCAGGTGGGCAACCCGCTGGAGACCGCCAACGGCCTCGATGACGACGGCAACGGCTACGTCGACGACGTCTACGGCTGGGATTTCGCCAACAACGACAACACCATCTACGACGGCGGCACCAAGGGCACCCTCGACGACCACGGCACCCATGTCTCGGGCACCATCGGTGCCAAGGCCAATGGCGCCGGGGTGGTCGGGGTCAACTGGAACGTCAAGCTGATCAGCGGCAAGTTCCTCGGCCGCAACGGCGGCACCTCCGCCAACGCGATCAAGGCGATCGACTACTTCAACGGCCTGAAGGCGCGCGGGGTCAACATCGTGGCCCTCAACAACTCCTGGGGCGGCGGCGGGTTCTCCCAAGCCCTGATGGATGCGATCGGCCGGGCCGACAGCGCCGGCATCCTGTTCGTCGCCGCGGCCGGTAACGGCGGCAGCGACGGCGTCGGCGACAACAACGACGTGACTCCGCACTACCCGAGCACGTACTCCAACCCCAACATCGTCGCGGTCGCCGCGATCACCAGTACCGGCGGACGGGCCAGCTTCTCCAACTACGGCGCGAGCACTGTCGACATCGGCGCACCGGGCTCGGGTATCTGGTCGACCACCGCTGCCGACATCTACGAGTCCTACAGCGGGACCTCGATGGCCACCCCGCACGTCACCGGGGCTGCCGCGCTCTACGCCTCGACCCACCCGGGGGCAACGGCCGCGGCGATCAAGAATGCGTTGCTCAGCAGCGCGGTTCCGACCGCGTCGTTGGCCGGCAACACCGTGACCGGCGGCCGGCTGGATGCCTTCGCGGCGCTGTCGAAGTAGCTGCTCCGCCAGCGGTTCCAGCAGTTTCCGGATGAGCGGGGGTGGTCGCGCCGCGATCGCCCCCGGCTCATCCGAACCAGGTGCCCGTACCGGCCGAGCGTCGGTGCGGGCACCCGGCGCGATCCCGACCTGCTCGAAGTGCGCCAGCAACGCGCGCATCGCTGAGAGGTCGCCATCTCCGGCCGGCATTCCTGGTGATAAGCGGCCCACCATCGCGTAAGTTATCCGGACGAGAAACCGGGATTTCCCAGAAACGTTTGCGTTATCAGTCCGAGATATGCCCGGACGCGGCCGCATAATGCTCGGCCAGCCGGGAAAAGCCGTCCGCCAGGCTCACCCGGGGACGCCACCGCAGTACCTCGCGCGTGTGGCGCTGGTCGAACCAGTGCGCGGTCGCCAACTGCTCGGCCAGGAACCGGTTCAGCGGCGGGGTGCTGCGCCGGCCGAGCCCGGTCCAGACCGTCTCGATAACCGCTCCCGCGGCATTGGCCACCGGAAACGGAACCCGACCGCGCGGACCGGGCACTCCGGCGGCCCGGCAGACCCGGGACAGGATCTCGGCAACCGGGCGCGGCTCGCCGTTGGAGACCACCAGTGCCTGGCCGTGCACGTCGGGGCATCGGCGCAGCGCGGCCAGCAGGGCGTCGACGGCATTGTCGACGTAGGTGGTGTCCACCAGCGCCGCGCCCGATCCGATCAACGGCAGCCGGCCGGTGCCGGCCCGGTGCACCACCGGCGCCACCAGTTGGGTGTCGCCGGGACCCCAGACCAGGTGCGGGCGCACCGCCAGCACCGCCAGTTCGGGGGAGTCCGCGCCGAGTGCCAGGAGCTCGGCGAGTGCCTTGGACCGCGCGTAGTGGCCCCGGGCCCGCGACGGGTCGGCGGGACCGGCGCCGGCGCCGACCAGGGCACGACCGGCATGGGCCACCGCCGGCGTCGACACGTGAACCAGCACCGGCACCCGGTTGTCGTGGCAGGCCGCGATCACCGCCCTGGTCCCGCCGACGTTGGTGCGCTCGTACTCACCCCACGGCCCGACCACGTCCACCTTGGCGGCCAGATGCAGGACGGCGTGCTGCCCGGCGGCGGCCTGCCGCACCGCCAGCGGATCGGCGACGTCTGCCAGTACCTCCCGGCATCCCAGCCCGCTCGGACGGCGCTGGAGCACCGTCAGTGCCACGCCCTCGGCCAGCAGCGCCCGCGCGGTCGCCCGGCCGAGCATGCCCCCGGCGCCGGTGAGCAGGACTCTCACGCCCGGCCTGCCAGCACCTTCTCGGCCCAGCTCGCGACCGCGCTCCGATCGACCTTGGCGGCGTGCCGGATGTCGACCGGCAGCGCGGCGGCCACCAGCACCGCCGCCACCGGAACGTCCACCGCGGCCCGGACGGCATCGGCCAGCTCGATCCCGGCAACCACGGCGCGCCGCCGGCTCAGAGGGCGGCTGGGCACCGGAAGGCGCCCCAGTACCGCGAGCCGGCCCGGTATCGAACCCGCTCCACGCCGCGACCGCGCCGGCACCACCACGGCGACGATCTGCTGCGTTCCGGCCGGCCCGACGCCCACCACGGCCGCTGCCGCGATGCCGTCCACCCCGGTGATCCGCTGCTCCAGCCCGACCGGGGTGACCAGGCCGCCGGCGGCGGTGATCAGGTGCTGGCGACGGCCCTGCACCCACAGCCGGCCGTCGGCGTCCAGCTGCCCGACGTCGCCGGTGCGGTGCCAACCGGCATCGCGCGAGCTGGCCCGCTCGGTCGCCCACAGCGCGTCGTAGCGGTGCTTGGCATGCTCGGCCCGCACGCAGATCTCGCCGACGACGCCCGGTTCGGCGCTGCGCTTGCCGACGTCCTGCCCGAGCTCGTCCAGCGCGGCGATCTCGATTTCGACGCCGGCCACCGGTCGCCCGACGCAGACGCCGTCGCCGGTCCCGGCCCGCTCCAGCTCGGGCAGCGAGACGTCGGTGACCGGCAGCACCTCGGTCATTCCATAGGGCGTGTGCAACTCGGCGGCCGGCAGCAGCGCGGCCAGCTGCCGCAGCAGCGGCAGGGCGACCGGAGCGCCGGCCGACATCAGCAGCCGGACCCGGCCCAACGCCGAGCGCTGGCCGGGACGCAGCGAGCCGGCGGTGCCGGCCACGGTGCGCAGCGCGGCCGGCGAGGCGAACACCACGCTCGCGTCGATCGCCAGCACCGCGTCGGCCAGCGCCGCGGCGGTCAGGGTGGCCGGCCGGGTGACGTCGATCGCCGGGACCGCCGACCCGACGCCCAGCGCGGGTCCGAGCAGCGCGAACGGCGCGAAGCCGGCGACGATCCGGTCGCCTTCGGTCAGCCGGTAGACCTCGCGCACCACGCGCAGCTGGGCCTGGACCTGGTGGTGCAGGTAGAACACCCCCTTGGCGGGGCCGGTGGCTCCGGAGGTGAACACCACCGCCGCCGGGTCGGCACCTGCCACCACGGGCAGCGGCCGGGTGCCGACCACCCTGGTGCCGGCTGCCGGCAGCTCGACGAGCCCGCCCAGGCCGCCCAGCGCGAGACGGTGCGCGCCGGTCGCGGGACCGGCCAACCAGCGCCGTCCGGGCAGCCGCATGGCCGCGGCGGCGGCCAGGCCCTGGGCGGAGCCGATCACATGGTCCAGCGCCGCGCCGCGCAACGCGCGTCCCATACCGCGCAGGCCCAGTCCCTTGTCGGCCACCACGACCACCGCGCCGGCCCGCCAGCCGGCGTACAGGGCGACGGTCAGCTCGATCGAGGGCGGCACCAGCAGCGCCACTCGCTGGCCGGGTGCCACCCCGCCGGCGACCAGTGCCGCCGCGGTGTCGCGGACCCGCCGGTCCAGCTCGGCCCAGCTGATCCCGGCTCCGCCCACCTCGGCGATCGCCGTCTGGTCCGGAGTGCTCGCGGCCCGCTCGACCAGCCGCTGCCATACCGGCGCCGACTCGGTTCGAGGAACCGGCGGCGGCTGGTCCGCCAGGCCAGCGATGTCCAGTGCGCCCAGCCAGTCGGCGACGTCCTCGGCGTAGCGGGAAGCATCCTCGGGCAGCAGGTGCGAGGCGGCAGGGTAGCGGTGCAGGTCGGCCAGCGGCAGCCGCGTCCGCAGGTCACGCAGGTACTGCTCGCCGAACACCGGGTCGCGCGGTCCCCACAGCAGCAGCGCGGGCACCTGCCAGCCGGCGATGCCGGTGCTGATGGCCTGGAGGGCCGGATGGCTGGGGTGGTCGGCGACGAACGGGATGTCGGCGACGAATTCCCCGATGGCCCGGCGGCGGGCAGCTCCGGCGTACGGCGCCGCGAAGGCGGCCCGCACCCCACGGTGCAGCGGCGGCCAGGACAGCGCCGTGGCCCCGCGCAGGAACACCGGCGTCCGGACGCACACCAGCTCGCGGACGCCGGGCAGGTGAGCCAGCCGGATCAGGGCCGGCGGCCTGGAATCGGCCGGCTGGTGCACCGCGGTATTGGTCAGCACGATGCCCCGGACCTGCTCGCGATGCTCCAGCGCCCAGCCGAGGCTGATGATGCCGCCCCAGTCGTGGGCCAGCGTCACGACCGGTCCGGTGATCCGCAGTGCCGCGGTCAGCTCGCCCAGTTGCCGGACCCGGTCGGCCAGTGCGCTCGGGGCGTCGAGCCGCTCGGAGTAGCCCATCCCCAACTGGTCGGGCGCCACCACCCGCCAGCCCGCCGGTGCCGCGGGCAACATCCGCCGCCACAGGTAGGACCAGGTCGGGTTGCCGTGCAGGCACAGCAGCGTCGGCTGGCCCGGGCTCGCCTCCGGCGCCGAGTCCAGCACGTGCCAGCGACGCGGCCTGCCGTCGGCGCCGGGGACCTCGACGATCCGGGACCAGGCCGGATCCAGTCCCGGCAGCGGAGGCGGCAGCTGCGCCTGGCCGGTTCGTGCGGTACTCACCCACTCGGGACTCACCATTGGGTACTCACCATTCGAGTTCGAGGCAGCAGGCGTTCAGCCCCGAGCCGACCCCCATCAGCAGCACCCGGTCACCCCGGGTGAGCGAATCCACCTGGGTGGCCAGGGTGAACGGCACCGAGGCGGGACCGATGTTGCCGTGCGTCGGGAAGGTCCGCGGTACCCGGCCGCGGTCGATGCCCAGCGCGGCGCAGATCGCGTCGGTGTGCACCTGCGAGACCTGGTGAATGACGTAGCGGTCGGCCCCATCGGCCCAGTCGAACTCCTGCCGGGCGTCCTGCCACAGGCCGGTGCAGAGCTCCAGGCCGTGCTTGAGCAGGTTCTTGCTGTCGGTTCGCATCAGCTCGACGTCGCCGACGCACAGTTCGTGATGCGCGGTCGCCGACCGGGTGGCGCCGCCGATCAGCCGGTGACCCTGCGGGTTGGCATCGGCGCGTCCCAGCAGCATCGCCACCGCGCCCGAGCCGAGGGTAAGCGTCGCGAACTCCGCGATGACGTCCTTGGAGGTGGTGGACTCCTCGGCCAGCCTGCGCAGCGCCGCCTGGTGCGCCGGCCGGGCGTCCTCGCCGTCGACGACCAGGGCGTATTCCACCTGGCCGGAGTCGATCATGCCGGCGGCCAGTTGCATGCCGTTGAGAAAGCCCAGGCAGGCATTGGTGACATCGAAGCCCTGGCAGGAACTGGGCAACCCGATCGCGTCGTGCACGGACGCGGCGGTCGCCGGCTCCAGGTGTGCCCGGCTGACCGAGGTGTTGACCAGCAGGCCGATGTCGCCGATGCTGACGCCGGATTCGGCGATGGCCTTGCCACCCGCCATCGCCGCGCCGTCGGCGAAGGTGGTGCCCTCGGCCCACCACCGGCGGGTCCGGATGCCGGCCAGCCGCTCGATCAGCCCCGGCCGCAGGCCGACCCGGGCATAGGTATCGGTGAGCCGGGCGTCGAGTTCGTCGGAGGTCACCACCACCGGCGCCTCGATCGAGGCGACGGCCAGCATGGCCGTGTTGCGGAACCGGAAGTGCGAGTTGCCCGGCATGTCCCACCTTTACGCATAGCGACACCGGGTGTGCTGCTACGCAGCCCGCGTCGGGGTACCCCGCTGCGGCGTCTTCGCAGCTGACTCTCCTTCAGTGTGCCATCGCGGTGGTAGCCGATCCGCCGGTCCGGGACCGGCAGCCGGCGCTCAGGCCGACAGCGGATAGGCGCGGTGCTCGACCCGATCGGTGAGCCGGCGCAGCGTCTCGCGGTTGCGTGCCTGCAGGATCTGGCGCTGCAGCGGGTTGTCCAGCCACTGGCCCGGCCCGGCCGTCGGAGCCTCGCGCAGCGTCACCTCGGTCAGCTCCGGGGAGTGCTCGTCGAGAAGGATCTCGACCGTCGCCTCACCCAGTGGCCAGCCGCGGGCGCGCATCAGCAGCCGGCGGCCAGGCTCGCAGGCCAGCGACTCGGTGTTGTCCTTGATGACCAGCGGCCAGACCCCCACCTGGTGATGGATCTTGCTGCCCGCCTCGGGCCAGTTGGCATCGACGTCGCGGATGTGGGAGGCGCCCACCACCCAGCCGACATAGGCCCATCCGTCGGCGAGCTCGGCGAACACGCGGTCGGCGCTGGCGCGGACCGACGCCTGCACCTCGGTCATCGGCTTGGGTTTGGGCTTGGCGGGCACGGTGCACCCCTTAACTAGGCGTGTGGCGAGCAGGTCGGCTGGTGGCTGAGCCCACTTGACCGTAGCGCACCGTCGAGAGGGGCCGAGTTCGTCGCGCAACCGGCAGGCCGGTTTGCACGCACCTTGCCGGAGCGCCTACTTTTGAGGGCAAGAAGTACGTGCGGCTGAATCAGCAGCTCCGCACGGCACGCCCGGCCGGCCTCTGAGCCAGGGTGGTGCCGACAACCAACCGGCAGTACCACCCCGGGCTCGACCGCCGAGCCCGGCCAGTGGCGTCCCAGCCCAGAACCGGAGCCTGCAGATGACGAGCAAGGCCGATCGAGCCCCCGATCAGTTGACCGACCTGAGCGACTCGTCCTGGAAGGGCGTGCTGAAGCGTTCGGTCAAGGAATTCAAGAACGACAACCTCTCCGACTGGGCCGCGGC
>JAVEEO010000333.1 GCA_030840415.1 Pseudonocardiales bacterium
CACCAGCCGCCCAGTGCTGCCACCTCCGCTCCAGCTGCGGGCCACGGCCCAGCCAGCGGTGGAACTCGGCGTAGGCGGGCACGCTGTGGTAGGCCGCGATCAGCCGGCGGCCGACCGTCCGGGCATGCTCGGCGTCCGAGGTAGGGCAGACGAAGATCCTCGCCACGATCCGGCTGGCCGGGTTGTTCACGGCGGCCAGGCAGCGGGGCACGTCGGCGGCGGCCAGCCAGTTCAGGATCGCCCCGTCGGCCTCCCGACCGACCAGCGCCAGCATCTGCGGACGCAGCGCCGCGAGCAGGATCGGCACCGGCTCGGCCGGCGGCTGCTCCAGCCGGAAGCCGGAGGCAGTGAAGGTGTCGAAGCTGCCGGTCACCTTCTCCCCCGCCAGTGCCGCCCGGACGAAGCGCAGCACGTCGCGGGTCCGCCGGTACGGCTGGTCGAAGGCGATACCGTTCCACTGCTCGACGATCACCGGGCTGGAGGCGCCCAGGCCCAGGCTGAACCGGCCCGGCGCCAGCGCGGCCAGGCTGGCCGCGGACTGGGCGATCAGCGCCGGGCCGCGGGTGAACACCGGCACGATCGCGGTGCCCAGCCGCAGCCGGGGCTCGGTCAGCGCGGCCAGCGCCAGCGGGGTGAAGGCGTCGGCACCGGCGGTCTCCGACGACCAGGCGTCTGTGTAGCCGCAGCCCGGCAGCGCCCGCAGCAGCTCCGCCTGCTCGGGCAGCGCCAGGTTCGGCAGCGGCAGGGTGATTGCCCAGCTGGTCATGTCCGGCCTTTCCGGGTGGCGCCGCGGGCCGGGCGGTGGGCCACTCGGCCGGCAGCTGGAGGTAGCAGAGCGGCCAGGATCAGCTCACTCAGCTCGGCAGCGATCTCAACCGGCTGCTTCGGCCCGTCCGCGCGGTACCAGACCGGCAGCTCGTTGATCACGCCGAACACCGTGAAGGTGACCATCTCCGGCGACGCCACCGGCGCGAACTGCCCAGCCGCCTGTGCCGCGCGCACCAGGTCGGTGACCGCGTCGTGGATGCTGCGCCGGGCGGCCCGGACCCGGGCCTGGTTGGCATCGCCCAGCCGGTGGCTCTCGCGCAGGAACACCTTGGCCTCACCGGCCCGAGCGGCGGTGGTCGTCACCAGGTCGGCGATCAGCTCGCGCAGCGCGTCGGCCGGCGGGAGGCCTCGTCCGAGGATGTCGTGCAGGCCGGCCAACTGGCGGTCCACCAGCTCCCGGTACACCTCGTAGAGCAGGTCGTCCTTGGAGGCGAAGTGATGGTAGAGCGCGCCCTTGGCCACCCCGGCGCGGGCCACCACCTCAGTGACGCTGGTGGCGTCGAAGCCCTGTTCGGCGAACAGCGCCACGGCGGCGGCCACGATCCGCTGCCGGGTGCCGGACCGCTCTTCGCCGACGCCCACCGTGCTCGGTCCGGTGATCAGGGTCATCGCCCGGCTCGGGACTTGGCGAGCTCGACCCGCGCCACGCTGCGCAGATGCACCTCGTCCGGCCCGTCGGCCAGGTGCAGGGTGCGCAGCCCGGCCCACATCTGGGCCAGCGGGGTGTCGCCGGATACCCCGGCCGCACCGAAGGTCTGGATCGCCCGGTCCAGCACGTAGGACGCCGCCCGCGGCGCGGCCACCTTGATCGCGGCGATCTCGGTGGCAGCCTGCCGGACGCCGGCCGTGTCGATCAGCCAGGCGGCCTTGAGCACCAGCAGCCGGGCCTGCTCGATGGCCAGCCGCGACTCGGCGATCCATTCCCGGACCACCCCCTGGTCGGCCAGCGGGCGGCCGAAGGCCTGCCGGTCCAGCGCCCGGGCCACCATCAGCTCGCACGCCCGCTCGGCCATTCCCAGCGAGCGCATGCAGTGGTGGATCCGTCCCGGCCCCAGTCGGGCCTGGGCCATCGCGAAGCCACCGCCGCGCGGCCCGAGCAGGTTGCCGGCCGGCACCCGGACGTCGTCGAAGCTGATCTCGGCGTGGCCGCCGTGCGGGCCGTCGTCGTAGCCGTAGACGGTGGTCGAGCGGTGCAGCGTGACGCCGGGGGCGTCCAGCGGCACCAGGATCATCGAGTGCCGGGCGTGCCGGGCGGCGTCCGGGTCGGACACCCCCATTACGATGGCCAGCGCGCACTCGTCGCGCATCGCCCCGGTGGACCACCACTTTCGCCCGCTGACGACGTAGGAATCTCCGTCGGCGACGATCCGGGTGCTGATGTTGGTGGCGTCGGAGGACGCGACGTCCGGCTCGGTCATCGAGAAGCAGGACCGGATCTCGGCGTCCAGCAGCGGCTGCAGCCAGCGCTGGTGTTGCTGCTCGGTACCGAACATGGCCAGCAGTTCCATGTTGCCGGTGTCGGGTGCCGAGCAGTTCATCGCCTCGGGTGCGAGGTCGGGCACCCGGCCGGACAACTCGGCCAGCGGCGCGTAGTCCAGTACCGACAACCCGGCGCCGAACCGGTCGTCGGGCAGGAACAGGTTCCACAGCCCGCGCCGGCGGGCCTCCGCCTTGAGCCCGGCCATCACCGCCGGAGTGGCGAAGGGCTGTCCGGCTTGCCGATTGGCCTGTTCCTGCTGGTGAAATTCCGCCTCGGCCGGGTGGATGACCTCGGACAGGAAATTCGTCAGCTCACCCTGCAGGGCAACGGAGCGTTCGCTGTGCTGAAAATCCATCCCTAGAACTCCCTCAGTTTGCCGGCGGCGGCGGACAAGGCGTCGTCGCGCAGCGCGCCGAACACCTCGAAGCCCTCGCCGACGGTCAGGCCCTGCTGGTAGCGAGCGGCGATGCCGGCCGCGATCACGCTGAGCTTGAAGTAGCCGAACGCGATGTGCCAGTCCAGCGCCGCGACGTCGAGACCGCTGGCCTCGGCGTAGCGCCGCACCATCGCCTCCGGTGACAAGAAGCCTTGCGCAACAGGGAAATCCGGCATCACGCCGGCCGCCGCCCGGGACCGCTCGTGGTAGACGTAGAGAAGTCCGACATCGGTCAGCGGGTCGCCGAGGGTGGCCATCTCCCAGTCCACCACCGCGGCGATCCGCTGGAAGCCGGGCTCGAACATCACGTTGGTCAGCCGGTAGTCACCGTGCACGATGCCGGTCCGGGTGGAGTCCGGCAGCCGGTCGGTGAGCGCGGCAACGACGCCCGCCTCGGTGTCGTTGCCCTCGGCCACCGAGGCCTGGAATTGCTTGTGCCAGCGGGAAACCTGGCGCTGCAGGAAGCCCTCGGGACGCCCGAACGCCTCGAGGCCGACCTGATGGGGATCGATGTCGTGCAGCGCGACCAGGGTGTCGACCAGGGCTTCGGTGCTGTGCCGGGCGGTGGCCGGGTCAGCGGCCTTGCCCGGCTCGTCCAGCACGATGCCGTCGACGAAGGACATCAGGTAGAACGGCTCGCCCAGCACCGCGCGGTCGGTGCACAGCGCGACCGGCTCGGGCACCGGCACCGGCGAGCCGTGCAGCGCCGAGATGACCGTGTACTCCCGTGCCATGTCGTGCGCGGTGGGCAGCACGTGCCCCATCGGCGGCCGGCGCAGCGCCCACCGGCTGGTGCCGTCGGTGAGCCGGTAGGTGAGGTTGGACCGGCCGCCGGCGACGACCTCGGCCCACAGCTCACCCCCGCGCCGGCCGGGCAGTTCCCGGTCGAACCAACCGGTCAACCGAGCGAGGTCCAGCCCGGGCGGCGATGCCGGGTCGGCCGCGCGCTGAGGATCCACCCGGCCACCCTAATTCCGACCGACCGGTCGGTCAATGGATGGCTCTATTACCAACCGGGCTTTTCCCCATATGCATTGTCACAATGCTTAATCCGGAGTACCGTTCAGATATCGGGCATAACGGGTGTCGAGAAGAACAGCCCGCTGTCAGCAGCTACTGCTCCCTCCCTGCATCCGCATGCATTCCTGCTACCTCTGCGAGGGCATGATGAACAAACTCCTGACGGTCGGATGTGCCGCTGCGACGTTCGCGGTACTGCTAACGGGCGCGGCGAGCGACGCGACGGCGAATGCACCCTGCGGCACGACCGCGCCGGACATCGATGGCTCGTCCTACGTGTCCGCGACCTCCAGCGCCGCCAACATCCGCACCGGGTCCAGCACCAGTTGCACCAGCATCGGTTCGTTGCTGGCAGGCCAGCGGATCGACTACTACTGCTACACCCGCACCAGCACCTACACCTGGTCCTACCTGCGCGACGTGGCCACCGGCAAGGTCGGCTGGGTACGCGACGACCTGCTGCCGGGCGGTGGCAGCCTCGTCTACTGCGGCTTCTGACCCGCAGTAGCTCTGACGATCGTCGGCCCCGAAGTAGGGACTCGCATCGGCGGATCGCCCTACTTCGAGGCCGGCGACGGGAGTGCAGATCGGCCGGCCAACCCGATTCAGCGGATTCTGCTAGCAGTGGCCCCATTGCGACGGGCTGTCCGAAAGGCAAGCCAGCTTCTTTGTTCGATCGATCTTGCCTGCGCGAACGCAGGGACGGTGTTACCTTCTGCCTTCCGGGGCAAGGGAAATCCGCACATCCGACAGCCGGCTACGGCTTGAGCGGTGGGTAACCGCCGCCTGCGGCAAGACCGCGCCGGATCTGGACGGCCGGGCCTACGTCACCGCGACGACCAGTGCCGCCAACATCCGCACCGGCTCGAGCACGTCCTGCCTCAGCATCGGCTCGTTGGTGGCGGGTCAGCGCATCGACTACTACTGCTTCACCCACCCCACACCCACACCAGCACCTACACCTACACCTACACCTACA
>JAVEEO010000334.1 GCA_030840415.1 Pseudonocardiales bacterium
TGTTCGGCTCGGTCAACTTCGTCGAGGTGTTCACCAACGTCGGCAAGGCCGGCTCGACGACCGTCCTGATGCTGAGCCTGCTGCTCCTGCTCGGCGCGTGCGGCAAGTCCGGGCAGTTCCCGCTGCAGGCGTGGCTGCCCGACGCGATGGAAGGCCCGACACCGGTCTCCGCCCTGATCCACGCAGCCACGATGGTGACCGCCGGGGTCTACCTGATCGCCCGGTCCAACCCGATCTTCTCGGGCAGCCCGGCCGCGCAGACCGTGGTCGTCTCGGTCGGCGCGTTCACCTTGCTCCTCGGCGCGATCATCGGCTGCGCCAAGGACGACATCAAACGGGTACTGGACAACTCCACGGTGACCCAGATACTAAACATGTTCCTCGGCGTGGGCCTGGGCGGCGTGGCGTACGCGCTGGCCCTGATCCACCTGTTGGCACACGGGTTCTTCAAGGCCGGGCTGTTCCTCGGTGCCGGCTCGGTGATGCACGCGATGAACGACCACACCGACATCCGGCGCTTCGGCGGCCTGTGGCGGTACCTGCGGATCACCTGGATCACGTTCGGCCTGGCCTGGCTCGCGATCCTCGGGATCCCGCCGCTGTCCGGGTTCTTCTCAAAGGACCCGATCATCGAGGCCGCGTTCAACCGGCCCGGCTGGACCGGCTGGCTCTACGGCACCGCCGCGCTGCTCGGCGCCGGGCTGACCGCCTTCTACATGACCCGCCTGTTCGTCCTGACCTTCCACGGCCCCAAGCGCTGGACCGACGCCGCCGCTTCGGGCGGCTCCGCAGCTCAGGCTTCGGGCGGCGCTGGGGAGTCGCATGGCGGCGGTGCCCTGCATCCGCATGAGGCGCCGCCGGTGATGACGATCCCGCTGCTGCTGCTCGCGGTCGGCTCGGTGGCCGCCGGTGGGTTGATGGCGACGCCGGTCGTGCACTGGCTCGCCCCGGTGTTCGGCAACCCGCCCGCCGAGCAGGCCGAGCACCTGGGCCGCTGGCCGGTCACCGGGTTGACGATGCTCGTGGTGCTGCTCGGTGCCGGGGTCGGCATCGCGCTGTTCCGCAACGGGACGTCGCTGGTCGAGGAGCCGGCCGGGCCGGTGGTCACCGCGGCCCGGCGCAACCTGTACGGCGACGTGCTCAACGAGGCGCTGGTCGAGAAGCCGGGCCTGTACCTGACCCGGGCGCTGGTCTACTTCGACAACAAGGGCGTCGACGGGCTGGTCAACGGCCTGGCCGCGACGGTCGGCGGTGGCTCCAGCCGGCTGCGCCGCACGCAGACCGGATTCGTCCGCACGTATGCCCTGTCCATGCTCGGAGGTGCACTGCTCGTGATCGCGGCAATGCTGGCGGTGACTCTAGGGTGAGTTCCTTTCCCTTTCTGAGCGTGTTGACGCTCCTGCCGTTGGTGGGGGCGGCGGTGGTGGCGGCGCTGCCCCGCGCCCGGTCGCAGCTGGCCAAGGTGGTCGCGCTGGCGTGGTCGCTGGCCGTACTGGTGCTGACCATCGTCATGTACGTGACGTTCAAGGCGAACGGTCCGCGCTTCCAGTTCCGCGAGTCCTACACCTGGATCCCGCAGTGGGGTACCCGCTTCACGCTGGAGGCCGACGGCATCGCGCTGGTCATGATCGCGTTGATCGCGCTGCTGGTACCCCTGGTGATCCTGGCGTCCTGGAACGACCTGGACGACGCGCCCGGCGGCCCGGCGAAGCGCAGCGTGCCGGCCTACTTCGGCCTGCTGCTGGCGCTGGAGTTCACCATGGTCGGGGTGTTCGCGGCGGCGGACATCTTCCTGTTCTACGTGTTCTTCGAGATCATGCTGGTGCCGATGTACTTCCTGATCGGCAGCTACGGCGGCGCCCGCCGGCAGTACGCCGCGGTGAAGTTCTTCCTCTACTCCCTGGTCGGCGGCCTGCTCATGCTGGCCGCGCTGATCGGCCTGTGGGTGGTCGGGCGCAACGCGCTCGGCCACGCCACGTTCGACTGGCACGAGCTGACCAAGCTGTCGATGAGCACCGGCACCGAGCGCTGGCTGTTCCTCGGGTTCTTCCTGGCGTTCGCGATCAAGGCGCCGTTCTTCCCGTTCCACACCTGGCTGCCCGACGCCGGTGGCGCCGCGCCGGCCGGTGCCGCCGCGCTGCTGGTCGGCGTGCTGGACAAGGTGGGTACGTTCGGCATCCTGCGCTACTGCCTGCCGCTGTTCCCGCACGCGTCCCGCTACTTCGCCCCGCTCGCGATCGCCCTCGCGCTGGTCGGCATCATCTACGGCGCCCTGCTCGCGGTCGGCCAGAACGACCTCAAGCGCCTGGTGTCGTACACCTCGATCGCGCACTTCGGCTTCATCGGCATCGGCATCTTCGCGTTCACCACCCAGGGCGGTACCGGTGCCGTCCTCTACATGGTCAACCACGGCCTCGCCACCGGCCTGTTGTTCCTGGTCGTCGGCATGCTGGCGGCGCGGCGGGGCAGCGCGCTGGTCTCCGACTTCGGCGGCGCCGGCAAGCTGGTACCGGGCCTCG
This sequence comes from Pseudonocardiales bacterium, assembly GCA_030840415.1. GTDB lineage: Bacteria > Actinomycetota > Actinomycetes > Mycobacteriales > Jatrophihabitantaceae > Jatrophihabitans_A. The sequence goes on from JAVEEO010000334.1 coordinate 2,520, forward strand.
CGGGCGTGTTCCTCATCGCCGGCCTGGCCTCCCTGGCGCTGCCCGGCACCTCGCCGTTCGTCAGCGAGTTCCTGGTGCTGCTCGGCACGTTCGCGGTGCACAAGACGGTCGCCGTGATCGCCACCTTCGGGATCATCCTGGCCGCCGGGTATGTGCTGTGGATGGTGCAGCGCACCACCCAGGGCGCCCTGAACCCGGCCCTGGAGAAGGTCGACCGGATGCACCGGGACATCTCCCCGCGCGAGGTCGCCGTGGTCGCCCCACTGATCGCGTTGATCATGGTGCTCGGCTTCTACCCGAAGC
>JAVEEO010000350.1 GCA_030840415.1 Pseudonocardiales bacterium
ACTACGACCCGGCGGTCATCTCCCCCGGCGGCGGCGTGTGGCCCCGCACCACGAAGTCCGTCCCGATTTCCGCCGCGGCCGCCGACGCGCTCGGCCTCGGCAGCGACGTGCACGCGCTGTCCCCCGACCAGCTCATCTCGGCCATCCTCACCGCCCCGGTGGACCTGCTCTGGAACGGCGGCATCGGCACCTACGTCAAGGCCTCCACCGAGTCCCACCTCGACGCCGGGGACAAGGCCAACGACGCGCTGCGGGCCGACGGCAACCAGCTGCGGGCCCGGGTGGTCGGCGAGGGCGGCAACCTCGGTTTCACCCAGCGCGGCCGGGTGGAGTTCGCCCGCTCGGGCGGCCGGATCAACACCGACGCCATCGACAACTCCGCCGGGGTGGACACCTCCGACCACGAGGTGAACATCAAGATCCTGCTCGACCACGCCGTCCAGGCCGGCGAGCTGGAGATGGCCGAGCGCAACAACCTGCTCGCCTCGGTCACCGACGAGGTGGCGGCGCTGGTGCTGCGCGACAACTACGAGCAGAACGTGCTGCTGGGCGTGGCCCGGCACGGCGGCCGGGCGCTGGTGTCGGTGCACCGCCGGCTGATCCGGGAGCTGGAGAAGGCCGGCAAGCTGCACCGCGACATCGAGTTCCTGCCGACCGACAAGGAACTGGCCGCCCGCGAGGCGGAGGGCACCGGGCTGACCTCGCCGGAGCTGGCGGTGCTGACCGCCTACGTCAAGATCACCCTGGCCGAGCGGCTGGCCGGCTCCACGCTGCCCGACGAGCCGTGGTTCGGCCGGGTGCTGCGCGACTACTTCCCGCAGCCGATCGCCGAGCGGTTCGCCGACCAGTTGGCCGAGCACCCGCTGCACCGCGAGATCATCACCACCTGCGTGGTCAACGACCTGGTCAACCGGGGCGGCTCGACATTCGTGTTCCGGGCCATGGAGGAGACCGCGGCCGACCCGGCCCAGATCGCCCGGGCCTACGCGGTGGTCCGCGAGGTGTTCGGCCTGGAGCAGATCTGGGCCAGCCTGGAGGCGCTGGACAACCAGGTCAGCACCGACGCCCAGCACGTCGGCTACCGCGAGATCCGCCGGACGATCGACCGGGCGGTGCGCTGGCTGGTCGACGTCCGCTTCCCGATCAGCGACGTCACCGCCGAGATCGAGCGGTTCGGCCCGACCGTGGCGGAGCTGACGCCGAAGGTGCCACAACTGCTGCGCGGCCGGGAGCGGGAGAACCTCTACGCCGAGGTGGACCGGCTGGTCGGGCACGGCCTGCCACGTGCGCTGGCGCTGGAGATCGCCAGCCTGCTGATGTCGTTCCTGCTGCTGGACGTGGTCGAGATCGCGGTCGCCAACGGCCGGCCGGCAGCCGAGGTGGCCGACCTGCACTTCGCGTTGTCGGAACGGCTGACCGTCGACGACATCCTGTCCGCGGTCACCGCGCTGCCCCGCGACGACCGGTGGTCGGCACTGGCCCGGGCGGCGATCCGGCACGACGTCTACGCGGCGCTGGCCGCCCTGACCGCCTCGGCGCTCAAGGACACCGACCCCAGCATGCTGGCCACCGAGCGGCTGGAGGACTGGGCCGCCCAGAACCCGGAGCGGGTCGAGCGGGCCCGGGCCACCTTCGCCGAGGCGCTGTCGCGCGACGAGGTGGACCTGGCGACGCTGTCGGTGGTGCTGCGAGTGATGCGCGGGTTGCCGTCCTCGGCGGTGAAGTCGGCGCCCTGACCGGTTCGGTCAGCCGGCCGGCGCTCAGGAGGTGGGCTGGCGCAGCTGGGCCAGCACCGCCGCCGGCCGGTTGGTGATGATCGCGTCCACGCCCAGCTCGCGCACCAGCCGGACTTCGCCGGGATCGTCCACCGTCCAGCAGAACACCTGGTTGCCGGCCTGGTGGGCCCGGTCGACGTAGTCCGGCTCGGTGCGGACCAGCCGGATGCCGGGGCCGGCGACGCCCACCCCGGTGGGTAGCGAACCGTCCCGGCGCAGCGGGACCAGGCGCTCCATCAGCAGGGTCAACGGCACCGACGGTGCCAGCAGCCGGATCCGGCGCAGCGCGGTCGGGGCGAAGCTCATGATGGTCACCGGATGCTGCTCGTCCGGCTCTCCGGTGGTGCCCGGGCGGGCACCGGTGCCGTCGCCGGCCCAGCCGAACCGGCGCAGCACCCGCACCAGCTCCTTCTCCACCAGCCCGCCGTACCGGGTCGGGTGCTTGGTCTCGATCAGCAGCCGCAGCGGCCGGCCGGCGTCGGCGACCACGCCGAGCAGCATCTCCAGGGTGAGCACCGTGGCGCTGCCGGCCGCTTCGCGGTCCGGGGCGACGCCGGCCAGGTAGGGCGAGTCGGTCACCAGCTCGTCGGCCGAGCTCGGCAGCTCGTCGTGCCAGGACCCGAAGTCCAGCGCCTGCAGGCCGGACAGGTCCAGCTCGCTGACGATGCCGCTGCCGTTGGAGGTGCGGTTGACGGTGCGGTCGTGTACGCAGACCAGGTGGCCGTCCCGGGTCAGCCGGACGTCGCACTCCAGGCCGTCGGCGCCGGTCTCGATGGCAGCCAGGTAGGCCGGCAGGGTGTGTTCGGCGACGTCGCCGGAGGCGCCCCGGTGGGCGATCACCAGCGGGTGCGGATTGGGCTCCAGGACCGGGCGGCCCCGGTCGCGCGACAGCGGGCGCGCCATCGGCTAGCAGCCGGGGCAGTCGCCGTGGGTGTGCGGGGACGGCGGGCCGGGCGGCTCACCGTCGTTGCCCGTGGCGAGACTGCCGGTGGCGGGGTAACTGATCAGCTGTGGCCGCTGGCGGATGCCGTGATCGACATCCGAGGCCTGCTGAGCCTGGCGAGGCCCCAATTCGTTCACACCGTCTAGTCTGCCCCTGATCGGTGGCCGAGGGGAGGCCGCCCCGCCGATGATCACCGTTACTTCGTGCCCAATCGGGGGCGGCTCACTTCACTTCACCAGCCGGGACAGCCGGCGGTCGGCCAGGTTCTTGCCGCCGGTCTGGCAGGTCGGGCAGTACTGCAGCGACTTGTCGGCGAAGGACACCTCGCGGACGGTGTCCCCGCACACCGGGCAGGGCAGCCCGGTGCGGGCGTGCACCGCCAGGCCGCTGCGCTTCTCCGATTTGAGGGTGGCCGCGCGCTGGCCTACCGACCGGGTGACCGCGTCGGTCAGGGTTTCGCGCATCGCGGTGTAGAGAGTGCTCACCTGGGCCTCGGTGAGCCGGGCCGCGATCGCGAACGGCGAGATCCGGGCGGCGTGCAGGATCTCGTCGGAGTAGGCGTTGCCGACGCCGGCCAGCACCGACTGGCTGGTCAGCACCCCCTTGATCTGGGCGCGCTGGTCGGCCAGCAGGGCGGCGAAGGCGTCGAGGTCGACCCGCATGGCGTCCGGGCCGAGCCGGGCGATGCCGGGCACTTCCAGCGGGTCGCGTACCAGGTAGACCGCCAGCCGCTTCTGGGTGCCGGCCTCGGTCAGGTCGAAGCCGGCGGCCGGGGCATCGGGGTCGCTGTCGGAGTCAGGGCCGTCAGGGTCGAAAGGGGGCGCCAGGTGCAGCCGGAAGGCCAGCGGCCCGCGGCCGGGCTTGGGCGGCACCGCCGACAGCTTGTCCCGCCACTGCAGCCAGCCGGCCCGGGACAGGTGGGTGACCAGGTGCAGGCCGTCCACCTCGAGGTCGAGGAACTTGCCGTACCGGCCGGCGCCGGTGACGGTCAGGCCGTTGAGCGCGGTCAGCGGTGGGTCGAAGGTCTTGATGACGCTGAAGGCGGCCACGTCGGAACGGATCACGGTCCGTCCGACGGCGTTCTCGCGCAGGAACGCGGCCAGCGCCTCGACTTCCGGTAACTCCGGCATGCCGCCCAGACTAGCCATCGCTGGCTAGGCTGACCCGGTGACAGGCATGGTGCGGCGCCGATCCGCGCGCGGCACCGGCTCGGCGGGGCGGCCCCGCTCCCGGCTGCTGGGCGGGTTGCGACGGCTGGTCGCGGCGCTGCTCGCCCTGCTGCTGGTGTGGCTGGCCGGCTGCTTCCTGCTGGTAGTGCATCCCTCGGTGGACCGACCGGTGCGCAGCGACGCGATCCTGGTGCTCGGCTCGCCGAGCGTGGACGGCCGGCTGGAGGAGGGGTTGCGGCTGGCCGCGGCCGGCTACGCCGACACCCTGGTGATCTCGATCGGCTGGGCCAAGGGACGCCAGCGGATCGCCGCCTGCGCCGACAACGACCCGCGCTACCGGGTGATCTGCTTCCAGCCGGATCCGCCGACCACCCGGGGCGAGGCCGAGGAGGTCGGCAGGCTGGCCCGCCAGCAGCACTGGAACTCGGTGCTGGTGGTGACCTCGACCTACCACCTGTCCCGGGCCCGGCTGATCGTCGGCCGGTGCATGCCCGGCACGGTGCGGATGGTGGACACCCCGGCCAGGCCGTCACTGGGTGGCTGGGCCTACCAGTTCGCCTACCAGACCGGCGGCTTCGCCAAGGCGCTACTGCACCCCTCCTGCTGACTCAGCGAGCTGCCGAGGTCGAAACCGTGACGGTGAACTTGGGATCGCGGTGCAGCTGCCGGGTCGGCCCGATCAGCTGCCGCAGCGTCGGGACGTAGCCCAGGTGGTTGTTGAACACCGTCCACAGCTGGCCGCCGGGAGCCAGCACCCGGGCCGCCGCCTCAAACAGCCGGACCGCGGCACCGGTGTGCACCGCGCCGCCGAGGTGGAACGGCGGGTTGCAGACGATCAGCGGGACACTGCCTGCCGTTACCGAACTCAACGCGTCGTCGCGCTGCACCGTGATCAGCCCGGCCAGCCCGTTCGCCTCGGCGGTCGCCGCGCAGGACCGGACCGCCGCCGCCGAGGAGTCGCTGGCCAGCACCCGCAGCCCGCGCCGGGCCAGCGCCACCGACAGCACCCCGGTGCCGCAGCCGAGATCGATCGCCGAGTCGGCGGCGGGCAGCTGGTCCAGTACCCCGAGCAGCCTGCGGGTGCCGATGTCGATCCGGGTACCGGCGAACGCGCCGCCGTGCGCGCAGACCGTCATGCCGAGGTCGTCGTGCCACTCCCGCTGGGGAAACTCCGCCAGCACCGCCCCGGCGCGCAGGCCGGTAGCGGTGATCACCCGGGACTTCTGCCGGGCCAGCCCGGCAGTCACCGAGTCGAAGGCCAGCGACAGCACGTCGTTCATCGCCGGCGTGAGGTATTTGACCCGGCCGCCGAGGTGGACGGTGACGCCGGGATCGGCATGCGCGGCGATCAGGCCCACCCATTCGGTCAGCTCGTCCAGGCCTTTGGGCGCCTGCAGCAGCACCACCCGGGCGCCGGCGACCAGCTCGGCGGCCAGTGGCTGGTCGGAGTAGCTGCCGGCCAGGCCGAACCGCTCGGCGTTGGCGGCCAGCGCCAGCTCACCGGTCAGCGCGTCGGTGTGGCTGCGCAGCCCGGTAATGCCGAATCGTGAGGCCGCGCCCAGCGTCAGCGCGCCGTACCGGTCGCCGAGCACCGCCACCTCACCGGGCCCGGCGGCTGCCAGGGCGGCAGCGGCGGTGTCGAGCAGCAGCCGGTCGGTGGCGTCCACGGCGTGCAGGTTCGGCGCCTCGACGTCCGGATAGCGCCGCAGCCGGCCGAGGTCGAGGTCCGGGCTGGTCACCAGGCGAGCATGCCACTGACCGGACGGACACCTGGGCGCAGGCCGTTTCGGCAGACGGCAGGCGGCGCTCGCTGCTAGCCTGCCGGTCGTCAGGGCCGGCCCACCGACGGGCCACCGAACGGGGCTGCGGGGAGTGTCGTTGAGCCAGCTGAGAACCAACGGACGGCGGGTGCTGGAAGCCGAGCTGCACAACACCAGCGTCCGCGCGATCAGCGGTTCGATGGTGGCCTACGAGGGTCAGGTGCAGTTCAAGAGCGCCGGCTTCGGCGGCGGCGAGGGCATGATGGCCGGCCTCAAGCGCCGGGCCACCGGTGAGTCGCTGTCCCTGATGGAGTGCACCGGCTCGGGGGTGGTCTATTTCGCCCTCGACGCCCAGGACGTCACCCTCGTCGAGCTGTCCAACGAGACGTTGCAGGTCGAGTCGCGCCAGTTGCTCGCCCTGGTCGGCCAGCTGCGGATGGACGTGAAGTTCGCCGGCGTCCGTGGCGCGGCTACCGGGCAGGGGCTGTTCACCACCACGGTGACCGGGACGGGCCAGGTCGCCATCCTGTCCGCCGGTGGCCCCCTGATCGGCCTCGAGGTCTCGTCCCAGTACCCGCTGGTGGTCGATCCGGACGCGTTCGTTGCGGCGCGCGGCCAGCTGAACCAGTCCTTCGTCACCGACGTCTCGTGGGCCGCGGTCGTCGGCGAGGGCAGTGGTGAGCCGTTCTCGCTGCGCTGGGACGGCCAGGGCGTGGTCTACATCCAGCCCGCGGAGCGGGCATGACGTTCGAGAAGGTCAACTCCAAGGTCGTCAAGGTCAACCTGGCCACCGAGGGCGACGTGCTGGCGCGAAAGGGCGCGATGCTCTTCTACACCGGCGAGGTCCGGTTCGTTCCGCACAGCCCGGGCGGTGCGGGTGGCATGCCGAGCATGAGTGGGATGCTCGGCATGGCCGGGCGTGCCATGGCCGGTGAGCACGAGGCGATGATGGCCGCCACCGGCACCGGCGAGGTCCATTACGGCCGGGCCGGGCTGCACGTCAGCGTGGTGGAGTTGCGAGGCGACCGGCTGGTGGTCGAGGCCAGCCGGCTGCTGGCCTATACGGCGAACCTGCAGTCCGCGGTCGTGTCGTTGTCCTCGGGCGGTTCCGGTGGCGGTGGGCTGCGCGGGATGGTCCGCGGCGCGGTCACCGGCCAGGGCATGTTCACCACCCAGCTGTCGGGCAACGGCGCGGCGGTGCTGCTCAGCCACGGCGGCACCATCGAACTGCCGGTCCGTCCCGGCGGGGGCACGTTCGTGGACCCGCAGGCCTACGTCGGTCACCGGGGCAACGTCCAGGTGAAGCTGGCGGCCAAGGTGGGCTGGCGCGACGCAGTGGGCAGGGGAGGCGGCGAGGCCATGCAGCTGGAGCTGAGCGGCGACGGCACCGTCTACGTCCAGGCATCGGAGCAGAAGCTGTGACGATCGCGGTGCACAATCCGGCTTCGCTGCCGGACAACGACAACGTGCCGGGCAATCCCTACGCGTACTCGCTGGAGATCACCAAGCCCTGGTTCCTGTCCAAGGGCGCCATGATCGCCTTCTACGGGTCGATGCAGTTCGTGGCCGTGCGCGGTCGCGGGCTGGCCGGGATCGCCTACCAGATGGTCACCGCACAGTTCTCCTCACCGCTGTACGCGCAGGACTGGGTGGTGGCCGAGGGGCACGGCAAGCTGGTGCTCGGAGATCGCGGTTACGAGATCAACTCCTACGACCTCGACGAGGGCAACCTCACCATCCGGGCCTCGAACCTGCTGGCGTTCGAGGGCAGCCTGGCGCTGCAGCAGTCGATCGTGCCCGGCTTCCTGACCCTGATCGGGACGGGCAGGTTCCTCGCCTCGTCCTCCGGTGCCGTGATGTTCGCCGAGCCGCCGCTGCGGGTCGATCCCGATGCGCTGCTGGGCTGGGCGGACTGCCCGAGCCCTAGCCACCGTTACGACGCGGGCTGGATGGCGGGCTTCCTCGGCTCGGCGATGGCGGTGCTGGGCGCCTCCTCCGGTGAGGAGCGCCAGTTCGACTTCACCGGCGCCGGAACGGTCCTCATCCAGTCCAGCGAGGCGGTGCGCTCGGACCGGGACGTGCTGCAACTGATCGAGAGCCAGCTCCCGCTGGTGGGACTGTCGGGCCTGCAGCGGCTGCAGCAGTCCATCCAGCAGCGTCTGGCGCAGCAGAGCAAGTAGTCCGGGGGGTCGACGTCCGAGGTCGTAGGTGTCGGCGGAATGCTGTTCGGCCGCCGATGCCCGCAGGTCTCATCCTAATTCCGACGCTCATCGGCCGAGCCATTCACAACAGCTTGGAGAAGGGCGAAGGTTTCGATATTCGACACATCCATGGGACATGCCGGTTCTTGCTGTGTGCGTTCTGGCACCTCACGCAGTGCGTCGAGATGAGCACGGACTGCTTCAACAAGACTTTGATCGGGGAGCGCGGCGCGCTCGCTGACAGCCAAGGCTTGTCCAAGGTAGTCCAGAGCTGGCGATATGTGACCATGACTGGCCAGGATCAATCCAAGGTTGTTCAGCACCGTAACGTAGAGGATAGGATTTCGA
>JAVEEO010000412.1 GCA_030840415.1 Pseudonocardiales bacterium
CCTGGATCCGGAACGGCTGCGCAGCCGGGTGCTGGCCGACCTGGCCCGCCGCGCCGACGTCGACCTGCTGCCCGACGGCGCGGTCACCGCCCTGGCGCCCGGCTCGTTCACCCTGGCCGGCACCGAGCACTCCGCAGACGTGGTGGTGGTGGCGGCCGGTGCCTGGACGCCGGCCCTGCTGCGCGCCGCCGGCCTGGACGCCACAGGCCTGCGCACCAAGACCATCCAGTACACGATCTTCGAGGTCGGCGACTGGCGACCGGGCACCTTCGTCGACGAGGTGACGGGCCTGTACGGCAAGCCGGCCGGTGCCGAGCAGCTGATCGGGCTGCCCACCCAGGCCTGGGACGTCGACCCGGACGGCGCCCGGCCGGACGCCGCCCTCAGCGACACGGTCTTCGAGCTGGCCCAGCGGCGGTTCCCGCGGCTGCGGCTGGCCGCCGGTGCCCGGCCGGTGGCCGCCCTGGACTGCTACAGCGACAACGGCCGGCTGGAGCTGCGTCTGGTGGCCGGCACCGGCGGCCGGCTGTGCACCTTCACCGGCGGCACCGGCGGCGCGGCCAAGACCGTGCTGGCCGCCAGCGCGCGGGCCGCCCGCGAGCTGGTCTCGGACCCGGAGACGGTCGGAGTCTCCTGATGGGCAGCGACGGCCGGCCACACCTGCTGCTGATCTCCACCGGCGAGCGGCTGTTCCGGGAGTACCTGCTGGCCAGCATCGCCGAGCGCTACCGGGTGCACCTGTTCCTGGCCGCGCCGGCGCAGTGGGAGTCTGCCTACATCGACGCGGCCACCGTGCTGGCCGACACCCTGGACGCCGAGCTGATGATCGGCGCGGCCCGCGAGCTGCACCAGCGCGACCCGCTGGACGGCGTGCTGTGCTGGGACGAGGCCCGGATCATCGCCACCGCCCGGATCGCCCAGGCCCTCGGGCTGCCCGGCGGTGACCCGGACGTGGTGCTGGGCTGCCGGGACAAGCACCTGACCCGCCAGCGGCTGGCCGCGGCCGGGGTGAGCCAACCCCGCTCGATCGCGGTCGACACGCTGGCCCAGGCGCTGGCCGCCGCTGAGGAGATCGGCTACCCGGTGGTGCTCAAGCCGCGCGGGATCGCGGCCAGCCTGGGCGTGGTACTCGCCGAGGACGAGGCCGGCCTGCGCGAGCACTTCGCCTTCGCCCGCGAGACCATGGTGCCCGGCGCGCTGGCCTACGACGAGCTCGCGGTGCTGGTCGAGGAGTTCGCCGACGGCCCGGAGATCAGCATCGACAGCGCCGTCTACCACGGCCGGGTGCAGCCGATCTGCCTGGCGCACAAGCAGCTGGGCTACCCGCCGTACTTCGAGGAGATCGGGCACTTCGTCGACGGGGCCGAGCCGATGCTCGACGATCCCGGGCTGGTCGGCGCGCTGGAACAGGCCCATGCCGCGCTCGGCTTCACCGACGGGATCACCCACACCGAGTACCGGCTCACCCCGTCCGGGCCGAAGCTGATCGAGGTCAACGCCCGGCTCGGCGGCGACCTGATCCCGTACCTGGGGATGCGCGCCACCGGCATCGACCCGGGCCTGGCGGCGGCTGCGATCGCCTGCGGCCGGCAGCCGGAGGTGACCGCCGACCGCCGGCTGTTCGCAGCGGTGCGGTTCTGCTACACCCCGTACGAGATGATCATCTCCACCATCGGCTTCGATGCCGAGCGGATGCCGGCAGGGGTTGACCTGGCGGTGGTGCGCGCCGAACCCGGCCAGCGGCAGGCGCCGCCGCCGACCGGCACGGTGTGGAGCCGAATCGCCTACCTGACCGCGGTCAGCGAGTCCGCCGAGGGCTGCCGGGCGGTGATCGAGGCCGCCGAGGCCGCGCTGGTGGTCACCGGCACCCCGGTGGAGCCAGAGGCCGTCGGAAGCTGACCCGGGTCAGCCAGAGGCCGTCGGAAGCTGACTCGGGTCAGCCCTCCCGCTCGTCGCGGGTGCGCTCGAGCCGGGTGAGCTCGGAGCGCAGGTAGTCGCGGGTCACCACGTCGCCGAGCGCGATCCGGATCGCGGCGATCTCGCGGGCCAGGTACTCGGCGTCGGCGATCGCCCGGTCGTCGCGGATCCGGTCGGCGTCGGCCTGGATCCGGTCCCGGTCGGCCTGCCGGTTCTGGGCCAGCAGGATCAGCGGCGCGGCGTAGGCGGCCTGGGTGGAGAAGGCCAGGTTCAGCAGGATGAACGGGTAGGGGTCGAACGGCTTACTGCCGTGCTTGTGGTTGTGGTAGTTGATGCCCCAGACCGCGTTGATGCCGATCCAGATGATCACGATCAGGGTCTGCAGGAACAGGTAGCGGGCGGTGCCGAAGAACCGCGCGATGGTCTCGGCCGCCGAGCCGACCGCCTCCGGCGAGATCCGGGGCCGGCGCAGCCCGCGGGGAGCCACCGGCTGGTCCAGCCTGCGGCGCGGTTCGCTCATGGGGACGTCCTCATTGCGCCCGCCGCCTGGTCACCGCGGCGTCGGCCGGCAGTTCGTCCCGGTCGCGCCAGTCCTCGGGCAGCAGGTGGTCGATCACGTCGTCGACGCTGACCGCGCCCAGCAGCCGGTCGTTGTCGTCGACCACCGGCACCGCGACCAGGTTGTAGGTCGCCAGGTGCCGGGTGACCTGCTGCAGGGTGGACTCCGGGTTGACCGGGTCGATGTCGGCGTCGATGGCCCCGGACACCAGCGTCGACGGCGGCTCGCGCAGCAACCGCTGGAAGTGCGCCATGCCGAGGTAGCGGCCGGTCGGCGTGGCCTGCGGCGGGCGGACCACGTACACCTGGGCGGCCAGTGCCGGGGACAGGTCGGGGTTGCGCAGCCGGGCCAGCGCCTCGGCCACCGTCGCGTCGGGCAGCAGGATCACCGGTTCGGAGGTCATCATGCCGCCGGCGGTGTACTCGCCGTAGGTCATCAGCCGCCGGACCGGCGCGGCCTCCTCCGGCTCCATGATCTCCAGCAGCCGTTCCTGCTCGTCGGCGGGCAGTTCCCGCAGCAGGTCGGCGGCGTCGTCGTCGTTCATCCGCTCCAGAACGTCGGCGGCGCGCTCGTCGGTCAGGCCGGTGATGATGTTGATCTGGTCCTCTTCGGGCAGCTCCTCCATCACGTCGGCCAGCCGCTCGTCGTCCAGCGCCTCGGCCACCTCCTGCTGCCGCTTGTCGCTCATGTCCTGCAGCTGGGCGGCCACGTCGGCCGGCCGCATGCCGGCCAGCACCGCCAGCAGCGAATCGGCACCCTGGCCGGCCTCGGTGGCCGACAGTCCGTCCAGGTCGTTCCAGTCCACCTGCTGCAGCACCGCCCGGCGACGGCCGAGCTTGCCGTTGGCCGCGCGCACCGCGAGCTTGGTGATCACCCAGTCCCTTGTGCGGCTCTGCTCCATGCCGGCGTCGACCACCACCATCCGGGCGCCGTCCTCGATCCGCACCACGCTGCGGTCCAGCACCTCACCCAGCACCAAGAGCTCGTTGGGCCGCTGCTCGAATCGCTTGATGTTGACGCTGCCGGTGGTCAGCACCACCGCCTCCGGCTCGATCCGGGTGACCCGCCCCATCGGGACGAAGATCCGCCGCCGGTGCTGCACCTCGACCACCAGCCCCAGCACCCGCGGTGGCTGGCGTCCGACCCGCAGGGTGGCCACCGCGTCGCGCACCCGGCCCAGCTGGTCGCCGTTGGGGTCGAACACCCCCAGGCCGGCCAGCCTGGCGATGAAGACGCGGGTCGCGGTGCTCACGGGCGAAGCTTAGTGGGCGCGAGGCCCGGGAATCCGGACTGTCAGGATGGTCGGGTGTCGCCTCCCGTGCAGCCTGCCGAGTCACTGGTGCTGCCGCCGGCCCGCGACGCCGGGCTGCTGGCGGTGGCGGTGGCCGGGGTGTCGGCGTCCGGGCCGATCATGGCCGCCACCGCTGCCCCGGCGCTGGCCATCGCGTTCTGGCGCAACGCCCTCGGCGCCGGCAGCACCGGACTGCTCATCGGCGTCCGCCACCGGGCCGAGTTCGCGGCGCTGCACCGGCGCGGCTGGACGCTGGCGGTACTGGCCGGGATCTTCCTGGCGCTGCACTTCGGCACCTGGGTGCCCTCGGTCAAGTTCACCTCGGTCGCCTCGGCCACCGGCCTGGTGGCCACCCAGTCGATCTTCACCGGCCTGATCGCCGCGGCTGCCGGGCGCCGGTTGCCGCGCGCTGCCTGGCTGGGCATGGCACTGGCGTTGCTGGGCACGCTGTTCATCGCGGGCGCGGACTTCGACGTGTCGAGGCGGGCGGTGCTCGGCGACGGGCTGGCGGTACTGGGTGGGCTGTTCGCCGCCGCCTATGTCACCGTCGGCGGCCGGGCCCGCCAGCAGATGTCCACGGCGGTCTACACCACGATCTGCTACGCCGTCTGCGCACTCGGCCTGCTGGTCAGCTGCCTGCTCGGACGGCAGTCGCTGTCAGGGTATCCGGCCAGGTCATGGCTGCTGATCGCCGCCGTCACGCTCAGTGCGCAACTGCTCGGGCACAGCCTGATCAACGAGGTGCTGCACTCGACAAGCGCGACCCTGGTCAGCCTGGCGGTGCTCGTCGAGGTGCCCGGGGCGGCGCTGATCGCCTATTTCTGGTTGGACCAACGGCCCACCAGTTGGGCACTGCCCGGGCTGTTGCTGCTGATCGCGGGCCTTGCCGTCGTGGTGCGAGCCCGCGACGAGAACGCCGAGCCGGCACCGGACCTGGACTGACCCGGCCCAGGGCTAGCAGATGCGGCGGATGCTTCGCACGTACTGCGTCTCCTCGCCCCACTGGACGTAGCCGCAGACTTCGGAGCCGTACTCGCCGACCAGGACCGTGCGGGTGGCGTCGGAGTAGTACTCGATCAGGGTGTCGCAGTTGTCGGGATTGCAGGGCGTGATGCCGGCCGTTGCCGGAGCGGCGGGTGCCAGCAACGCGCCGCCGCTGAGCACGGCTGCCGCGATGGCGATACGGGAACGGGTGCCGAGTTTCATGGAGTCCTCCTGAGATAGAGAGGACTAATCGTACATTCATTATTAATGGGACAGAAGCCGAGGTGTGAATCCGGAAACACCGGCGGGCGGCCCGAGGTGCGCCGGTGGCATTCTCAAGCGCTATGACGGCCACTGACTCACCCGCCCCGCTGCGCCCGCGCCGGTCCTGCCTGGCGGTGCCCGGTTCCAATCCGCGCTTCCTGGAGAAGGCCAAGGGCCTGCCCGCCGACCAGGTGTTCCTGGACCTGGAGGACGCCTGCGCGCCGCTGGCCAAGCCCGGGGCTCGCAAGAACATCGTGGCGGCGCTGAACGAGGGTGGCTGGGGCGACAAGATCCGGGTGGTCCGGGTCAACGACCTGACCACGCACTGGACCTACCGCGACGTCATCGAGGTGGTCGAGGGGGCCGGGGAGAACCTGGACGCGATCATGCTGCCCAAGGTGCAGAGCGCGGCCCAGGTCGAGTGGCTGGAGCTGACCCTGACCCAGATCGAGAAGACCGTCGGCCTGCCGGTCGGCCGGATCGGCATCGAGGCCCAGATCGAGAACGCCCGGGGCCTGCTGGCCATCGACGCGATCGCCCAGGCCTCGCCGCGGATCCAGACGCTGATCTTCGGCCCGGCCGATTTCATGGCCTCGATCAACATGCGATCGCTGGTGGTCGGCGAGCAGCCGCCCGGCTACGACGTCGGCGATGCCTACCACCACATCCTGATGTCGATCCTGCTGGCGGCCCGGTCCCACGACCTGCAGGCCATCGACGGGCCGTACCTGCAGATCAGGGATGTCGAGGGGTTCCGTCGGGTCGCGGGACGCTCGGCTGCCCTCGGTTTCGATGGCAAGTGGGTGCTGCACCCGGGCCAGATCGACGCGGCCAACGAGGTGTTCGCGCCGTCCCAGGCCGACTACGACCATGCCGAACTGATCCTGGACGCCTACGACTACTACACCTCCGAGGCGGGCGGGCTGAAGGGCTCGGCCATGATCGGCGACGAGATGATCGACGAGGCCTCCCGCAAGATGGCGCTGGTGATCGCGGCCAAGGGCCGGGCGGCCGGGCTGTCGCGTACCTCGGCGTTCACCCCGCCGGAGTAGCCCCGGCTGAGAGCCTTGTCACCGGAGCTCGGCTGGTCCCATAAGGTTTACGGCCCGGATACTGGCGGGTAACCCAGCCGCCGTCGGAGGAGGAACCGCCAGCATGGCTCGTCTTGCCCAGACCGCCGGTCTCAGCGACATCCAGCAGGAGATCCTGTCCACCGTCCGCGAATTCGTCGACAAGGAGATCCTGCCCAACGTCGCGGATCTGGAGGCCGCCGACGAGTACCCCGAGCAGATCGTCGCGGGGATGGCCGAGATGGGGCTGTTCGGTCTCACCATCGCCGAGGAGTACGGCGGTCTCGGCGAGTCGCTGCTGACCTACGCCCTGGTGGTCGAGCAGATCGCCCGGGGCTGGATGAGCGTCTCGGGCGTCATCAACACCCACTTCATCGTCGCCTACC
>JAVEEO010000415.1 GCA_030840415.1 Pseudonocardiales bacterium
CGACGTTTCGGGCCGCACAATGCCGGAGGGGGCGGTCAGGACAGGCCGAGCTTGGCGGCCATGTCGGCGATCGCGGCCCGGGTGTCGGCGGCTGCCTCGTGGTCGTCGCGCCGGTTGCGGATCACCCGGGCCGGCACCCCGACCGCGACCGAGTAGGGCGGTAGGTCGCGGGTGACCACCGCGTTGGCCGCCACCACGCTGCCCTCGCCGATCACCGTGCCGCGCACCACCGACACCTTGTTGGCCAGCCAGACGTCGGCGCCGATCCGTACCGGTGACTTGGCGATCCCCTGGTCCTTGATCGGCCGGTCGAGGTCGGCGAACACGTGGTCGAAGTCGGTGACGTACACCATGTCGGCGATGATGCTGGCCGCGCCGATGCTGACGTCGAGGTAGGCGTTGACCACGTTGTTGCGACCGAACACCACCTTGTCCCCGATCCGCAGGGTGCCCTCGTGGCAGCGCAGCGAGGTGCCGTCGCCCAGGTGCACCCAGCGTCCGAGCACCAGCCGGCCGAAGCCGGGTCGGGCGAACAGTTCGACGTTCTTGCCCAGGAACACGAAGCCGGTCGTGACGACGTGCGGGTTGGCGAGCTTGAACCGCCAGAACCGCCAGTACCGCACCAGGTACCAGGGGGTGTAGGCCCGGTGCCGCAGCACCCAGCGCAGGCTGGCCGGGCTGAGGTAGCGCGGCCGGGCGGCAGCGTGGGGGCGGAACCGCCATCGGCCGAGCACGGCCGTCAGCCGGCGTCCAGAACCGCGAGCAGTTCCAGCACCTCGGACGGCTTCGCGCACAGCCGCACCGCACCGGCCGCCGTCAGCTCGGTGGCCGAGCCGTAGCCCCACAGCGCGCCGGCACAGTCCACCCCGTGCGCGGCCGCGCCCAGGACGTCGTGGCTGCGGTCGCCGACCATCAGCACCGTGTCCGGGTCCGGCCCGCCCAGCCGGCGCAGCGCCTCGCCCACCACCAGGGCCTTGGAATCCCGGCCGCCGTCCAGGGTGTCGCCGCAGATCGTGGTGAAGAACTCCGTCAGCCCCAGGTGCGCCACGATCCGGCTGGCATGCGGCTCCGGCTTGCTGGTGGCGACCGCCATCGGATAACCCTGCTCGGCGAGGACGCGCAGCACCTCCGGTATGCCGTCGTAGCAGGAGGTGTCGAACATCGCGCCGCCCTCGACGTAGTGCCGGCGGTAGGCGGTGACCACCTGTTCGACCCGCTGCTCGCCGACCAGCGGCGGCAACGAGTGCCAGAACGGCGGCCCGAGCAGCGACCGGGCGGTGTCGGCATCGACCCAGTCCAGGCCGGCCTCGGCGAAGCTGGCCCGCAGCGAGGCGAGGATGCCGGGAGCGGAATCGCTCAGGGTCCCGTCGAGATCGAACAGGACGGTGTCGATCATGCCGGCTTGGTTCCGGTGATCTCGACGTTGTAGAACAACCTGGCCGGCACCACCTTGGACAGCACCGCCGAATCCAGCCGGTGCAGCCGCTGCCAGTTGGTGAAGGCGAACATCGCCCAGCCGAAGCCCAGCTTATCCCGGGGCACCGCCGCCTCGAAGGTCCGCACCGGCCAGCCGAACCAGGCCGCGGTCAGCTCGTCGGTCCGGGTCTGAACCCCGACCGCGCCGGCCCGTTCGGCCAGCCCGCGCAGCTGTCCCGGGTCGAAGGTGTGCAGGTCGACGACGGCTTCCAGGGCAGCCGCCCGGGACGAGGCGTCCAGCTCGGTCCTGGGCCGGGCCCAGGCCGACAGCCGATCCAGCCGGGTCAGCCGGGTGGTGGCCCACCAGGTCAGCCGGGACAGCCGGCGGGCGATGAAGTCGCCGTAGCGGGTCGGCTCCCCCGCGAAGACGAACCGGCCGCCGGGCCTGAGCACCCGCAGCACCTCGGCGAAGGCCCGCTCGACGTCCGGGATGTGGTGCAGCACCGCGTGCCCGACCACCAGGTCGAAGCTGTCGTCCGGATAGGGAATCGACTCGGCGTCGGCGACCCGGCCGTCCACCTCGAAGCCGAGGTTGGCGGCGTTGCGGCGGGCCACCTCAACCATGCCGGGACTCAGATCGGTCACCGCGCCGGAGTCGAGCACGCCGGCCAGCTTGAGGTTGAGCAGGAAGAAGCCGGTGCCGCAGCCCAGTTCCAGGGCTCGGCGGTACGGCCAGCCCTCGGTACCGGCGACGTGGGCGAACCGGTCGCGTGCGTAGTCGATGCAGCGCTGGTCGAAGCTGATCGACCACTTCTCGTCGTAGGTACCGGCTTCCCAGTCGTGGTAGAGCACGTTGGCCAGCTTCGGGTCGCGCCAGGCGGCCTCGACCTGCTCGGCGCTGGCGGTGGGAGTCGGCGCGGGCTCGGTGCGGGCTTCTGCAGTCATGCTCAGTTCCCGACGAACTCGGCCTTGCCGGGTCCGGACTCGATGAAACTGCCCATGCCGCGCTGCTTGTCCTCGGTGGCGAACACCCCCGCGAACAGCTGCGACTCCAGCCGCAGGCCACTGGCCAGGTCGGTCTGCAGGCCGATGTCGATGGCGGCCTTGGCGGCCCGCAGCGCCAGCGCGGGGCCGCGGGCGAACTTCGCGGCCATCGCCTGCGCGGTGGGGTAGACATCGTCGGCGGGCACCACCACGTCGACCAACCCCAACTGGTGCGCCTCCTCGGCGTCGACGAAGCGTCCGGTGAAGATCAGGTCCTTGGCCCGGGCGGGACCGATCAGCCGGGCCAGTCGCTGGGTACCGCCCATCCCGGGAATGACGCCCAGCAGGATTTCGGGCTGGCCCCACTTGGCGTTGTCGGCGCTGATCCGGAAGTCGGCGGTCAGCGCCAGCTCGCAGCCACCGCCGAGGGCGTAGCCGGTCACCGCCGCGATCACCGGCTTGGACAGCTGGGCGATGGCGTCCAGCGAGGACGACACCGCGCCGCCGCGCCGCTGCATGTCCTGGGCGGACATGGTGTGCATCTCCTTGACGTCGGCACCGGCCACGAACACCTTCGGCCCGCCCCACAGGATCACGGCCCGGATGTCGTCGCGCCGTTCGCACTCGGCGGCAGCCGCGCGCAACTCCTCCTGCACCGCCATGTTCAGGGCGTTCACCGGGGCCCGGTCGATCCGGATGGTGGCCACCCCGTCGGCGACCTCGAGGGTTACGAACTCAGTCATGGCCGCGAGCCTACCCAGGGACCGCGACCGGTCGCGCGCGATGCTCGTTCAGCGGGCACGAGCGAAGTAACGGCCGTCCTCGTGCTCGACGGACAGCTCCAGGCCGAAGGCCCGCGACAGGTTCGCAGAGGTCAGCACGTCGGCGATCAGGCCCTGGGCGACCACCTTGCCCTCGCCGAGCAGCAGCGCGTGGCTGATGCCCAGCGGGATCTCCTCGACGTGGTGGGTGACCAGGATCATCGCCGGCGCCTCCGGGTCGGCGGCGAGCCTGGCCAGCCGGCGCAGCAGGTCCTCCCGGCCACCGAGGTCCATGCCGGCGGCCGGCTCGTCCAGCAGCAGCAGCTCCGGGTCGGTCATCATCGCCCGGGCGATCTGCACCCGCTTGCGCTCGCCCTCGCTCAGCGTGCCGTACCTGCGCTCGGCCAGTTCCGCGACGCCGAAGCGGGCCAGCAGCGTCCGGGCCCGCCGGACGTCCAGCCGGCCGTAGGCCTCGCGCCAGCGGCCGATCACGGCGTAGCCGGCCGAGACCACCACGTCGATCACCTGCTCGCCCGGCGGGATCCGCTGGGCCAGCGCGGCCGAGGACAGCCCGATCCGGGGCCGCAGCTCGAAGACGTCGACGCCGCCCAGCCGCTCGCCGAACACCGCGACGGCGCCGCTGGTCGGGTGCATGGTGGTGGCTGCCAGCTGCAGCAGGGTGGTCTTGCCGGCACCGTTGGGGCCGAGCACCGCCCAGCGCTCGTCCTCCTCGACCGTCCAGTCGACCGAGTCGAGCAGCAGCTTGGTACCCCGCCGGACCGTCACTTGGCGCAACTGCAGGATCGCGTCGGGGTCGGGTTCGAAGTCGGGGGCCACCACACCCCCATCCAACCGCACGCCCTCAACCAGGAAGAAAGGGCACGCCCGACGGCCGGGTAACCTCCCCTGAGCTATGGAACCCGCACCCGACCTCAGCTCCGGCCTGGCCCACCGGCTCGGCACGCCGCCCGACAACCTGGTGGCGTGGCCGGGCGAGCCGTTTCCGCTGGGCGCCAGCTGGGACGGCGAGGGGACCAACTTCAGCATCTGGTCGCCGACCGCCACCCGGGCCGAGGTGTGCCTGTTCGCCGCCGGCGGCGCCGAGACCCGGGTCCGGCTGGTGGAGAAGAGCTTCCACATCTGGCACGGCTACCTGCCCGGGGTCAATCCCGGGCAGCGCTACGGCTTCCGGCTGGACGGGCCGTACCAGCCGGCGGCCGGCCGGCTGCACAATCGGGCCAAGCTGTTGATCGATCCGTACGCCCGGGCCATCGAGGGCGATTTCGTCGACAACGTCGCCTGCTACGCCGACAACGACCTGGACTCCGCGCCCTACGTCCCCCGCTCGGTGGTGGCCGTCGACGGCTTTCCATGGGGCAGCGACCCCAGGCCCAACACGGCCTGGGAGGACACCATCATCTACGAGCTGCACGTGCGCGGCTTCACCGCCCGGCACCCCGGCATCCCCGCCGATCTGCGCGGCAGCTACGCAGGCCTGGGCCATCCGGCGGCCATCTCCTACCTCAAGGAGCTCGGTGTCACCGCGGTCGAGCTGCTGCCGATCCATCACTTCGTGCACGAGCCGGCGCTGCAGAAGCGCGGGCTGAAAAACTATTGGGGCTACAACTCGATCGGCTTCTTCGCCCCGCACGCCGCCTACGCCACCCACACCGGGCGGCTGGGTGGCAACCAGGTGCGCGAGTTCAAGGCGATGGTGCGCGCGATGCATGCCGCGGGTATCGAGGTGATCCTCGACGTGGTCTACAACCACACCGGCGAGGCCACCCCGGACGGGCCGATGCTGTCGTTCCGGGGCATCGACAACGCCGGCTACTACCGGGTCGACCCGGCCAATCCGGCCAAGTACCTGGACTACACCGGCTGCGGCAACACCCTGGACGTCCGGAC
Organism: Pseudonocardiales bacterium; assembly: GCA_030840415.1. Taxonomy (GTDB): domain Bacteria; phylum Actinomycetota; class Actinomycetes; order Mycobacteriales; family Jatrophihabitantaceae; genus Jatrophihabitans_A. The sequence goes on from JAVEEO010000415.1 coordinate 5,070, forward strand.
GCCGGCCGTCCTGCAGTTGGTGATGGACTCGCTGCGCTACTGGGTGACCGAGATGCACGTCGACGGCTTCCGGTTCGACCTGGCCTCGGCGCTGGCCCGGTCGCTGCACGACGTCGACAAGCTGTCCTCGTTCTTCGACACCATCCACCAGGACCCGATCATCAGCCGGGTCAAGCTGATCGCCGAGCCGTGGGACGTCGGCGACGGCGGCTACCAGGTGGGCGAGTTCCCCCCGCTGTGGACGGAGTGGAACGGCAAGTACCGCGACACCGTCCGGGACTTCTGGGCGCACGGTGCCGGCGGGGTGCGGGACCTGGCCTTCCGGCTGACCGGGTCCTCGGACCTGTACGCCGACGACGGCCGGCTGCCGTTCGCCTCGATCAACTTCATCACCGCGCACGACGGTTTCACCATGCGCGACCTGGCCAGTTACCTGCGCAAGCACAACGAGGGCAACGGTGAGGCAAACGCCGACGGCACCGACGACAACCGCTCGATCAACTTCGGGATCGAGGGCGAGACCGGCGATCCGGAGGTGAATGCGCTGCGGCTGAAGCAGGTTCGCAACCTGCTCACCACGCTGCTGCTGTCCACCGGGGCGCCGATGCTGGTGGCCGGCGACGAGCGCTACCGCACCCAGGGCGGCAACAACAACGCCTACGTGCAGGACAACGAGATCTCCTGGCTGGACTGGGACGACACCCCGGCCGGCGCAGACCTGCTGGACCTGACCCGGCGGCTGATCGCGTTGCGCCGGGCCTCCCCGGTGCTGCGACAGCGGGCGTTCTTCGAGGGCCGGACGATCGATGCCGACGGCTGCAAGGACCTGGCCTGGTTCCATCCGGCCGGCGGCGAACTGAGCGACCGGGACTGGTTCGACCCGGGACTGCGCACCATCGGCATGTACCTCGACGGCCGAGGGCTGCGGCACCGCGACCGACGCGGCCAGCCCATCACCGACGAGTCCTACCTGCTGCTGTTGCACTCCGGCGAGCAGCCGGTCCGGTTCGCGCTGCCGGGGCTGCCCTGGGCCGGGCGCTACCAGGTGGTGATCGACACCACGGAGGTAGGCGGCCGATCGGACGCCGAACCGGTCGAGGGCGGCAGCGAGATCACCATGGCGGGCCGGTCGGTGTTGCTGCTGCGCGCCGACCGCACCTGACCGGCTGGACGGACTGCGCCAACCGCGGCGACGGCACTTTCGCCCGCGCGGTGGCCGGGCCACAATCTAGCAGGAACGGATCAGGCCACCGCCGAGTGAAAGGGCAGCCTCATGACCACCAAGCTGAACCCATACCTGAACTTCCGCGACACCGCGCGCCAGGCGATGCAGTTCTACTCCGGGGTGTTCGGGGGTGAGCTGACCATGAGCACATTCGCCGACATGCACGCCAGCGAGGACCCGGCCGAGCAGGACAAGATCATGCATTCGATGCTGGTGACCGAGCAGGGCCTGACACTGATGGCGGCTGACACCCCGAACAGCATGGGGTATACGCCCGGAACCAACTTCGCCATCTCGCTGAGCGGCGAGGACGAGGCCGAGCTGCGCGGCTACTGGGACAAGCTGTCCGAGGACGCGAGCATCACCATGCCGCTGGACAAGGCGCCCTGGGGCGATCTGTTCGGCATGCTCACCGACCGGTTCGGCGTCAGCTGGCTGGTGAACATCGCCGCCGGGCAGCCGACCTCGTAGGAACCGGCCGAAAGTCGGTTGTCGCCGGGCTACGACCCGGTCCACCATGTCGCCATGACCACTGACGCCGAACGGGTGAGGAAGTCCTGCGGTGCGACGGCGGCGGCCGGCCGCCAGCAGCCCGCTTTCGGCTGGAGGTCGATCCCGGCTCGACCGTGATCGCCGCGGTGCTGGCCGGGTTGGTGGCGGGATACTCGATCGCCCTTCCGGTCGGCCCGATGTCGACATACCTGATCGCGCTGGCCGCCCGCAGCCCGGTACGGGTCGGCTCGGCGGCAGCGCTGGGGATCGCCACCGTGGACGGCGGCTACGCGCTGGCCGCCACGCTCGGCGGTACGGCGGCCGGTCAGGCAATCCGCCCGGCGCTCGGCGTCCTGCACTGGGTGTCGGTCGCGGTGCTGGGCGGGGTGGCGGCCCGGGCATTCCGGTCCGGCCTTCGGGGGCCGGAGCCGGCGGCTTTGCCCGGTGCGCGGCCGGAGCTCAGCCCGCCCCGAGCATTCGCCCTGCTGGCCGGACTGACCGCGGTCAATCCCAGCACCCTGATCTACTTCGTGGCGCTGGTGGTGGGGCTGCGGGCCGGCACCGCACCCGGCGCGCCGTCCCAGGCGGCGTTCGTGGTGGCCGCCTTCGCTGCCTCGGCCAGCTGGCAACTGGTGCTGGCCTGCGGCGGCGCGCTGCTGGGCCGGCTGCTCACCGGCGACCGAGGCCGGCGCTGCACGGCACTCGGCTCCGGCCTGCTGATCGGCCTGCTCGCCCTGCGGCTGGCGATCGACTGACCACGCCGGCTGCATCGCCTGCCAGAATCGGCCCTCAGTCACAAAGGAGACCCCGATGGACGTCAAGGAAACCAACCGCCGGGTGATCGAGCAGTTCCGGGCCGGCGGCCCGATCGAGGGAATGCACCGCGACAGGTTGCTGCTGCTGACCACCACCGGTGCCCGGACCGGCCGGCAGCACACCACGCCGATGATGTTCCACCCGAACGGCGACCGGCTGCTGGTGATCGCCTCGAACATCGGGGCGCCCCGGCACCCGGACTGGTACCTGAACCTGGCCGCGAACCCGCGGGTCGCGATCGAGGTCGGCAGCGAGCGCTACGACGCGGTGGCCAGCACCGCCGAGGGCGCCGAGCGGGACCGGCTGTGGAGCATGCTGACCCAGCTCTACCCGTTCTTCGCCGAGCACCAGGCCGGTACCGACCGCGAGATCCCGGTGGTGATCCTCACCCGAGCCTGAGCAAGCACTCGCCGGCCGCCAACATCCGCCGTCGTCCGTTCCGTTGTGAGATTCTTGCACGGTGACGAAGGCCTCAGATCCCGACGCGTGGGACTTCTTCGTCTCCTACACCCAGGCGGACCGGGCATGGGCCGAATGGATGGCCTGGCAGTTGGAGGAAGCCGGGTACCGCGTACTCATCCAGGCCTGGGACTTCGTCGGCGGCAGCAACTGGATTCACAACATGCAGGAGGGCGTCACTCTGGCCGAGCGAACCTTAGCGGTGCTATCCGACGCCTATCTGACGTCGGTGTACGGCGGAGCCGAGTGGCAAGCCGCCTGGGCGGCCGACCCGACGGGCAGGCAGCGGAAGCTCCTGACGGTCCGGGTCACTGAATGTGCGCGGCCAGGACTGCTGGGAGGCCTGGTCGGTGCGGACCTCTTCGGAACAACGGAGGCAACCGCTCGACAACGGTTGCAGCACTTCATCCACGGTGCGATGGCAGGCCGCACAAAGCCATCTTCACCCCCTCCGTTTCCACCCACGTTGCGGGCTATTCCACAGCAGGCACCATTTCCGGGCGCTATAGCACGCATCTGGAACGTCCCGCCCCGCAATCCCAACTTCACCGGCCGGGCCGAGGCGCTGGCCGACTTGGCACGCACGCTCGCCGGAGAATCGACGGTCACGGTCAGTGCGGTGCACGGCATGGGGGGCGTGGGCAAAACCCAGCTGGTGAATGAGTACGCCCACACCAACGCCACCCGGTACGAGGTGGTGTGGTGGATCGCGGCGGAAACGACGGAGACGATCCCGGACCAGTTCGCCGCCCTCGCGACGCGGCTGGGCTTGGAGCCCGATGGAGACTCAGACTCAATCCGGATGGCCTTGCACGAAAGGTTGCGCCAGGTCCACGGCTGGTTGCTCCTGTTCGACAACGCCAACGGCGTTGCGGACGTGCGGCAATGGATTCCCAGCTCACCGCAGCCAGCCGGTATACCCGGACACGTGGTGGTCACGACGCGGCGCGGGGGATGGAAGAGCCTCGGCTCGGTACTCGACCTTGACGTGCTCGAATCCGAGGCGGCTGTCGCGTTGATCCGAGCTCGAGTGCCTAGCATTGACGCTGAGATCGCCGCCGGTATCGCCGAATTTCTGGGCAGGCTGCCTCTGGCACTGGAGCAGGCAGCGGCCTACTTGGACACGACGAGTATGCCGGCTTCGCAGTATCTGGACCTACTACGGACCCGAACCGAGGAGCTGCTCAGTCGAGGCCTGGTCGCCGACCGGGCGGATACAGTTGCCACCCTGTGGGACCTCAGCTTGGATCAGATCGTCCCGGACTCTCCGGCCTCAGTGCAGTTGCTCGACTTGTGTGCCTACCTCGCCCCAGAGACAATTCCACTCGATCTGTTCACCAACCATCCGGACCTACTGCCGAGTCCCCTGTCCCAAGCAGCGACCGACCCCGTTAAGTTCGCTGATGTCCTGGCCATACTGGTGGATTTCTCCTTAGCAACGAGGACGACAGACGCAGTTCTGGTGCACCGCCTC
>JAVEEO010000169.1 GCA_030840415.1 Pseudonocardiales bacterium
TTGATGGCCAGCACGTCGTAGGCGTGGTCGGGGCTGAGCGCCATCACCGTGATGACGACCTGGACCTCGTTGCGCAGGCCCTTGATGAAGGTCGGGCGCAGCGGCCGGTCGATCAGCCGGCAGGTGAGGATCGCGTCCTCCGACGGGCGGCCCTCACGGCGGAAGAACGATCCCGGGATCCGGCCGGCGGCATACATCCGCTCCTCGACGTCGACCGTCAGCGGGAAGAAGTCGAACTGGTCCTTGGGGCTCTTGCCGGCCGTGGTGGCCGACAGCAGCATGGTGTCCTCGTCGAGGTAGGCCACCACCGAGCCGGCCGCCTGCTTGGCCAGCCGGCCGGTCTCGAATCGGATGGTGCGGGTGCCGAAGCTGCCGTTGTCGATGGTGGCCACGGCTTCGGTGATGCCGGTTTCGGCGTCGGTGTCGGACATAGCAGTCCGCCTCTCTGTCGGCAGCGCGCGATGCGCGCTGTTACGAGCCGGGCGGAGCGCATCGCACACCTTTGGCGGGGCCGAGGAGTTCGGCGGGTGCGGTGCCGGTCTTCGATCGAAGCGCCTGAGCCACCTGTCCAGCAGGCCTGCGGCCTAGCCGGGAGGTTCAGGGCGCCACTACCGAGGACCGACCTCGTGGAGCCGCACTGTCGTCGGCACCGGTGGTGCGGATGACGTGAAACGTGCTCAGCTCCGGCATGGGATTCACTTGTGTTCGTTCCGCGGGCCCGGCCTCGTCAGATGGACGAGAACGGCCCGCGCAACGAGCGGGAGCGGCCCGTATCGGACCGCTCCCGGTGTAACTATCGGCGCAAACCGAGGCGCTCGATGATCGAGCGGTACCGGTTGACGTCGGTTTTGGTCAGGTAGTTCAGCAGCCGGCGGCGCTGACCGACCAGCAGCAGCAGGCCGCGCCGGCTGTGGTGGTCGTGCTTGTGGCTCTTGAGGTGCTCGGTCAGGTCGGCGATCCGACGGCTCAGCATTGCGATCTGCACCTCGGCCGAACCGGTGTCGGTGTCGGAGGCGCCGTACTCGCTGATGATCTGCTGCTTGACGTCCTTGGTTAGCGGCATGGTGCTTCCTTCGACTCTGGTGCAGGCACGCCCCGTCGGTCTGATTCACGACGGGTGGGGTAACGCAGCTGCTGGATAACTTTCGTGTGCTGGATAACTTTCGTGCGGGTACGGCGTAGCCGTCCGGTCAAGAGTTTAGCAGCACCGCCGGGGGCCTCCTAACCGAGGAGCTCGCGGGTGCGGGCGACGTCGGAGTGCATCTGCTCGACCAGTGCTCCGACCGAGTCGTACTTGACCATGCCGCGCAGCCGGTGCACGAACTCCACGCCGAGGTTCTGGCCGTACAGGTCGGCGTCGAAGTCGAGCACGAAGGCCTCCACCGAGCGGTGCCGGCCCTCGAAGGTGGGGTTGCTGCCCACCGAGATGGCCGCCGGCAGCGCGGGCAGCTCGGTCAGGGTGTTGCCCCACTCGTCGATCCGCACCACCCGGCCGGCGTAGATGCCGTCGGCGGGCACCGCCGCGAACGAGGCAGTTCGGACGTTGGCGGTCGGGAAGCCCAGTTCCCGGCCGCGCTGGTCACCGCGCACCACGACCCCGTCCAGCCGGTGCGGACGGCCCAGCGCGTGCGCGGCGGCGGCCATGTCACCGGCCTCGACGCAGGAGCGGATGTAGGTGGAGGAGATCGGCCGGCCGTCCTCGGCCAGCAGCGCCACTCCCTCGGCGGCGAAGCCCCACCGGCGGCCGAGGTCGGCCAGCATCGTGACGGTGCCGGCGGCCCGGTGGCCGAACCGGAAGTTCTCCCCCACCACGACCGCGGCCGCATGCAGCTCCGCGACCACCGCCTGGTGGATGAACTCCTCGGGGCTGAGCTTGGAGAACTCCAGCGTGAACGGCAGGAAGACCACCACGTCCACCCCCAGCTCGGCGGCCAGCTCCGCCTTGCGGGTGTTGGTGGTCAGCTGCGGCGGGTGGCTGCCGGGACGGACCACCTCGGACGGGTGCGGGGTGAAAGTCATCAACACGGTCGGCAGCTCGTGCTCGGCGGCCACCTGCCGGGCCCGGGCGATGATCTGCTGGTGGCCGCGGTGCAGGCCGTCGAACACCCCGATGGTGGTCACGCAGCGACCCCATCCGGCCGGAATCTCGTCTAGACCTCGCCAGCGTTGCACGCCGCGAAGTCTATTGGCCGGGCGCCGGGGTGGTTGCGACGCCGGGGCCGGGCTGGGTCCCGGTGCTCGGTGCCGGGTATTCGGCAAGGGTGGAGGACAGCCAGCTCAGGGCCAGCACGTAGCCCTCGATCCCCAGGCCGGCGATCACCCCGGAGGCCACCGCCGAGACATAGGAGTGCCGCCGGAACTCCTCGCGGGCGGCGACGTTGGAGATGTGCACCTCGACCAGCGGCGCGGTGCGGGCGGCGACCGCGTCCCGCAGCACCACCGAGGTGTGGCTGAGCCCGGCCGGGTTCAGCACCACCGGCAGCTGCTCGTCCGCGGCCCGGTGCAACCAGCCAATCAGCTCGGCCTCGGCATCGCTCTGGTGGACCTCGACGGCCAGCCCGAGTTCCGCGCCGGCCCGCACGCACAGCGCCGCCAGCTCGGGGTAGGTGGTGGAGCCGTAGATCTCGGGCTCCCGGGTTCCCAACCGGCCGAGGTTGGGGCCGTTGAGCACGAGTACCCGTCGAGCGTCCATCTGTCTCCCTGAGGCTCCGTCGGGGGGTTACTCCCCGGACACTTCCGAGTAGGCCGCGGCCAGCAGCGCCGGGTCCGGATCGTCGACCGTCACCGGCCGGGCCAGGCCGTCCAGCAGGACGAACCGTAGCCGATTGCCGCGGGCCTTCTTGTCCACCCGCATGGTTTCCAGCAGCTGGCCGAAGGCGCCGGGCCGATAGCTCACCGGCAGCCGCAGCGCGCTGAGCACGGCCCGGTGCCGGTCGGCGGTGGCGTCGTCCAGGCGGCCCAGCGCGCGGGAGAGCTCGGCGGCGTAGACCAGCCCGATCGACACCGCCGCGCCGTGCCGCCACTGGTACCGCTCGGCCTTCTCGATGGCGTGGCCGAGCGTGTGCCCGTAGTTGAGCACCTCGCGCGGACCCTGCTCGGTGAGGTCCGCCGACACCACCCGGGCCTTGACCGCGACCGATCGCTCGACCAGTTCGCGTTCGCGGTCGTTGCCCGGTTCGCTCACCGCCGCCGGATCGGCCTCGATCAGCTCCAGGATCGCCGGATCGGCGATGAAGCCGCACTTGACCACCTCGGCCAGCCCCGCGATGTAGTCGTTGACCGGCAGGGTGGCCAGCGCGGCCAGGTCGCACAGCACCCCGACCGGCGGGTGGAACGCGCCGACCAGGTTCTTGCCACGCTCGGTGTTGATGCCGGTCTTGCCACCGACGGCGGCGTCCACCATGCCGGCCAGAGTGGTGGGCACCTGCACGATCCGCACCCCGCGCAGCCAGCTCGCGGCCACCCAGCCGGCCAGGTCGGTGGTGGCCCCACCGCCCAGGCCCACCAGGGCGTCGCTGCGGGTGAAGCCGATCTGGCCGAGCACGTCGAAGCAGAACCCCGCGACCGGCAACGACTTGGCCGCCTCGCCGTCGGGGACCTCGATCAGGTGGCTCTCGAAGCCCTGACCCGCCAGGTCGTCGCGGAC
>JAVEEO010000423.1 GCA_030840415.1 Pseudonocardiales bacterium
GGTAGGCCAGCCCCGATTCGTCCTCGACCGGGCCGAGGTGGGTCTTGAGCATCCCGGAGAACTGCTTGGGCTCGGTCCAGGTGCCGCGGTTGCCGCAGTTCGGGCAGCTGATGTCGGCCAGGCCGTGCTCGGGCGGCCGGCCCTTCTTGGCCTGGTAGGCCTCTTCCAGGTGATCGGCCCGGTAGCGCTTGTGGCAGTTGGTGCACTCGGTCAGCGGGTCGGAGAAGGTCGCCAGGTGGCCCGAGGCCTCCCAGACCGCGGGCGGCAGCAGCACTGAGGAGTCCAGGCCGACGATGTCGTCGCGGCCGGTCACCATCGACTTCCACCACTGCCGGCGCAGGTTCTCCTTCAGCTCCACGCCGAGCGGGCCGTAGTCCCAGGCCGATCGGGTTCCGCCGTAGATCTCGGCAGCCGGAAACACGAAGCCACGGCGCTTCGACAGGCTGACGACGGCATCATTGCGATCAACGGGCACTGCGATTCTCCATCAGGGACGGCCGGGTAGCGGTCCACTCAGGGTATCGGTAGCGGCCAGCGGCTTCTCGCCAGCGGCCACGGCCGGCTGCCGGTGCGGCCGGCGGTGCTCGTCGCCGCGGCGGCGCTCCCACCTGGTGAAGGCGAGCGTGACCGCGGCCGTCACCAGCCAGCCGAGCAGGATGTCGAAGACGTAGTGCTCGGCCGAGTACACCAGCGAGAACGCCATCGCCAGGGAGTAGCCGGCCAGCAGCGGGCGCCAGCGCCGGCGGACCCGCGGCCAGAAGAACACCGTCAACAGGCCCGAGATTGCAGCGTGCAGGGACGGCACCGCGGCCACCTGGTTGGAGCCGGCCTGGCCCTCGTCGATCAGTGCCTTGGCCTGCGGAATGCCCAGGCCGTTCCAGCCGCGGGTGGCGATCCGCTCGGCGTACGGCGCGGCACCGCCATGGCTCGGATGCACCTTGCCCAGCATTCCGCCGGTGGTCAGCGTTCCCACCTTGGCGTCGATGCAGGCCGGGTCGGACGGGCCGCCCACCACCTCGGCCGCCGTGCACTGCGAAGCGGCCCACGGCGGTGCGGCCGGAAAGGCGATGAAGCCGGCCAGGCCGATGAACGAGATCGCCACGAACCGGACCGCGAACTTGCGCCAGGCATCCCGGTCGCGCAACCACAGCAGGCCGGCCACCGCCCACGGCGCGAGGAAGTAGGAGACGTAGACCAGGCTCACCCCCACCTCCCACCACGGCGGGAACGGCTCCTTGAGGTGGGACTGCAGCCAGACCGTCGGCTCTACGCCCCCGAACAGGTGGCGATCGACGTCCAGTTGCAGATGCCATTCGGTGGGCCGGCCCAACGCGTCCGCCGCTCCGCGAGTGAGGTCGTAGACCACCAGCACCGCGGCGAAGGGCAGCCAGTCGCGCAGCACGCTCAGCGCGCCGCGCCGGCCGATGCTGGCGGCCAGCAGGCCGGCACAGACGTAGATCAGCAGGGTGTTGCGGTCGAAGGTGAGGCCGACCCGGTGGATCCAGTACGCCATTCCCGCCAACCAGGCGGCGATCGCGGCCCACCGCAGGCGGGCCAGGCTCTCCTGGCGGGGTTCGGCGCCGTCCGGCTGGCCGGCGGTGGCCTCCAGCTCGGACTCGGTCGCCGTCAGGATGCTCACCTCACCGTGGGGTCGTCGGTGCTCTGGTCTTGATGCTCTGTCTTGGTGCGCTGTTCGGCTCAGGGTCGTAGCCGGGCCCAATCTAGCGAGCCGGGCCGGTTCAGTCGGCGTCGGCGGCCCGATCGCTGGGCCGCGCCGTCTCCAAGCCGTCGGAGTCGATCCGCAGCAACTGCTCGAACGCGCTGGGCTGGTCGAGGGCCTGGGCCAGCAACGGGGTGGCCTGCAACTTGACCTGATAGCCCCCGAGCGCGCGGCGGTAGGCGCCAACCGACTCCCATTCGGTGGCCAGCAGCCAGCACCCGGCGTCGTCGGTGGACCGGCCCACCGAACCGCGCACGAAGCCCGGACGCTCGGCCAGCAGCCGCAGCGCCTGCTCGGCCTCTCCTTGGAACTGGCCGGTGGTGTCATCCGGGCGGAACTGCAGCAGCGCGATCATGCTCGGCCCTCACTGGTTGTGGCGGTGCTGGCGTCGACGGCGCCGCCGAACCGGCGGTCCCGGGCTGCGTAGCTGGCACAGGCCGCCCAGAAGTGCCGGCGGTCGAAGTCCGGCCACGGGGTGTCGAGGAACATCAGCTCGGCGTAGGCCGACTGCCAGAGCAGGAAGTTGGAGGTGCGCTGCTCGCCGGAGGTGCGCAGGAACAGGTCGACGTCGGGCAGGTCGGGCTCGTCGAGGTAGCGGGCGAACAGCTTCTCGTCAATCTTGGCGGGGTTGATCTTTCCGGCGGCGGCCAGTTCGGCGATCCTGCGGGTGGCGTCGACGATCTCGGCCCGGCCGCCGTAGTTCACGCAGAACTGCAGGGTCAGCCGGTCGTTGCGTTCGGTGAACTGCTCGGCGTCCTCCAGCTGGTCGATCACGCTGCGCCACAGCCGGGGCCGGCGGCCGGCCCACCGGATCCGGACGCCGTAGCCGTTGAGCTCATCGCGCCGCCGGCGGATCACGTCCTTGTTGAAACCCATCAGGAACCGGACCTCGTCCGGCGAGCGGCGCCAGTTCTCGGTGGAGAAGGCGTAGGCCGACACCACCGGGACCCCGAGTTCCATGGCGCCGAACAGCACGTCCATCAGCGCCGCCTCACCGGCCTTGTGGCCCTCGGTGCGGGGCAGGCCGCGGCTGTTGGCCCACCGGCCGTTGCCGTCCATCACGATGGCGACGTGCTTGGGCAGCAGGCTCGATGCGATCTCTGGAGGCCGGGCGCCGCTGGGATGCGGCGGCGGGTCCGGCCAGGACGAGCGGCGGGCAGGCATGGCGCCACCGTAGTACGGCGCTCGGGTGGCTCCGACGTGCTGCCCGGCTCTGACGCGAGATGCCGGGGTGACGTTGGCTCAGCGGTCCACCAGCGGCAGCGACCGGATGCCGCGCTCCAGGTGCCATTGCAGGTGCGCGGCGATCAGGCCGCTGGCCTCGCGGCGCAGGTCCGCCGCGCTGGCCTCGGCGCCGGCCCAGTTACCCGACAGCAGCGCCGCCATCAGCACGAGCGAGCCGGCCTGCGGGCGCACCGACCCGGGCGGGCGGCAGTTCGGGCAGACCGCGCCGCCGGCCGGCACGTTGAAGGCACCATGCGGGCCGGGAGTCGAGCACACCGCGCACTCGGCCAGCGCCGGTTCCCAGCCGGCCAGCGACATCGACCGGATCAGGAACGCGTCCAGCACCAGAGTGGCGTCGTGGTCGCGGTCGGCCAGGGCACGCAGCGCGCCGACCACCAGCAGGTACTGGCGCAGCGCCGGCTCGCCCTCCTCGGCGGTCAGCCGCTCGGCCGTCTCGCAGATGGCCACCGCGGCGGTCCAGGCCGGGTAGTCACCGGCCAGCCGGGCGCCGTAGTTGTCCACCGACTCGACCTGGGTGATCAGGTCGAGGCCGTGATGGCGCGGATGGCCGCGCTCGGCGTCCGGCACCGCCGTCCGGGTGTGCAGCTGCACGTCGATGTGGCTGCCGGGCTCCAGCCGGGCGCCGTAGCGCGAGGTGGTGCGCCGCACCCCCTTGCCGACCGCGCGAATCCGGCCGTGCCGGCGGGTCAGCAGCGTGACGATCCGGTCTGCCTCGCCCAGTTTGTGGACGCGCAGCACCACGGCTTCGTCACGATAGAGCGGCACCCGTCCATCGTCCCAGATTTCGCCGGGCACCCGGCAGGACTGGCCGGGTTGGAGGTCAGCGGTTCGCGCTGCGGCGCAGCCGGTTGCGCAGCGCCCGGCGGGCGACCGGGCCCAGGTCGTCGAGCACATCCGTCAGGACGGCGACCTGGGCGAGGGCGTCCATGGCGTGCCGGGTCGAGTCCGGGTCGGCCGCCTCGTACAGCTCCAGGCCGATGAACGCGGCCGAGACCGCGCGCGCCAGGCCCGGGATGTCCAGCGCGGCCTTGATCGGGCTGTCGGCGAGCACCCGCTGCAACGTCCCTTCGATCTCGGTGACCCAGAGGCCCAGCGCCTGCCGAGCGGCCTCGGCCAGCGTGGGGCTGGTCTGGGCGCCGGCCAGCACCTGCGCCAGCACCTGGGTGTTGCCGGCGGCCCGCTCCTTCTCGTGCAGCGCCTGCCCCACCGTGAGCAGCTCGCGCAGCGAGGTGACGCCGGCCAGTTGGTCGGCGTACTGGCTAACCCGCACCTGGGTCTCGCCCTGGCAGGCTGCGATGACGAGCTCTTCCACAGTGCCGAAGTGGTAGAAGACCAGTGCCTGGTTGACGCCGGCCGCACCCGCGATGGACCGGGCCGAGACCCCGGCGATGCCCTTGTCCCGCAAGGCCGCGATGGTGCCGGCCAGCAGCCGTTCCCGGGTGTCACCGCTCACTGGTCGACACTCCTCGTCCCCATCGCCTCGCGTAGCCATTGAGCGCCTGCTCAATGGGAAGCAGTGTAGGGAACGGGCCGGCAGGGCGGTCATTGCTCGGACCGGGTCACCGGTGCCGGTCCGGCCGGCATCCCGGGCTGCCAGCGCCGGGGCGGCGGCGGCCCGGTGAGGATGCGGGGAGTCCGCAGCACAGCGGTGACGGCGGCCGCCGCGATCATGCCGATCAGGATCCGGAAGTCCACCGGCCTCAGCTCCCACCCGACCGCCAGGGGCACCGCTGCCGCGGCGCTGCCGCTGACCAGCCGAGCGTGCCAGGTCCGCCGCAGCGCTTCGCGACCGCTGAGCGCCAACGCCAGGCCGGACGTCAGGCTGATGGCCCCTCCGACGACACCCCCCACCAAACCGGCGACCGGGCTCAGCACGATAGCTGGCAGCAGGCCGTCAGCTCCCTCCTTCAGCAGCCCTACGGCGATTATGAGGCTCCAGATGGCCTCGCCGAACACCACACCCCACAGGATGCCCAGGAACAACGCCCGCCCGACCAGCAGCAGCCGGTAACCCGGCCCGCTTCCGTCCATGTCAGCCGCCCCTTCCAGCTATTTGAGCAAGCGCTCAAAAGCTAGTAGAACAGAAGTTGAGCAGTTGCTCAAGTGGGATTACGCAGCCTGCGGGGCGGCCCGTGATGGCCGCCGACCGGTCAGGTCAGTCGGAGAACGGGTCGCGGTCGGTGATGCAGTAGAGCAGCCCGGCCGGATCCCGCAGCGTGGTCCAGTGCTCGGCGACCCGGACCAGCTCGGCCCCCAGCTCGCGATGCCGCGCGGCCTCGGCGGCCCGGTCGTCGCAGGCGAGATCGGCATGCGCGCGGGCCGGGCCGGGGTCGTCCTCGCCCAGTCGCTGAAGCAGGATCCGCAACGGCGAGCTCCCCGGCCGGACCAGGTGGACGAACTCGGCCGAGCTGCGCCGCTGCGGCCAGCCGGTGAGCTCGGCCCAGAACCGGCACTCCTCGGCGAAGGCGGCGGCCGGGATGTCCAGGCAGAGCTGGTCGAGCAGGCTGTGCTGCCCGGTGGGCCAGCGACGCGGTTCGGCCCGGCGGCGCTCCCCGTCATGGGTCATCAGGCAGAACGGCTGGCCGGCCGGCGTGCTGAGCCCGATCAGGCCGGGCACCTCTCGGACGACCTCGGCGCCCAGCTCGGCCGCGCGACCGGCATCCAAAGCCGGATCGGCCACGTACAGGTCGGGATGCCAGCCGCCCTCGCCCATCGGACGCTGCACCCGCTGGACCCACAGGTACGGGTCCTCGCCGTCGCCGGCCAACGGCAGGTACTGATCCCGGCCACCGGCGGCCTCGCGCGGCGTGCTCGCGGTCACGGCGGCCCAGAACTCCAGGGCGGCCGGTACCTGTGGTTCGGGCACGTCGGCGAAGGCGGCCAGCCAGTTGGTCACCACCGGCCGAGCCTACGGTCCGGACGCCGCCGCGAGCGAGCCGCTCCGCACTGGCCTACTCGGCGAGGTCCCAGAGCAGCCGGTAGTAGTCGATCCGTTCGGAATCCGGATCGACGCCGTAGGCCTGGAAGTAGCTCGCCTCGTAGCCGGGACCGTAGTTCCAGCCGAGGCTCCAGCTGCCGACCGCGAGATCGGCCCACCGGTCGGCCACTCCCAGCGAGCCGAGATCGACGAAGCCGGCCACCCGACCGGAGTCGTCCAGCAGCGTGTTCGGCGCGCACGGGTCGCCGTGGCAGACCACCAGCTTCTCGGCTGGCGGCGGGTCGGCCAACCGGGCGAGCGACCGCGGCACCGGTTGGCCGGCGTGCTCGTCGTGCCACTCGGCCGGGTCGAGCAGGCCCCGCTCCGCGCGGCGCATGACCGCGGCGATCCGGTCCTCGGCGGCCCAGGAGAACGGGCACCGCTCGACCGGCAATGCGTCGTGCAGCGCGCGCAGTCCGCTGCCCAGTGCCCGGGCGGCGATCGCCGGCGCGGCCAGCCAGCGCGGCTCGACGGCATTGCGGCCGGCCAGGGCGCCGGTGATCAGCCAGCTGCCGGACTCGTCCGAGCCGCTGTCGAGCAGCTCCGGCACCGGCAGGTACGGCGCGGCCCAGCGCAGCCGGGCCGCCTCCCGGCCCAGGTCGATCCCGCTGGCCGCCGGCGTCCACTTCAGGTACCGGTCTGCCTGGTGGCCGAGCGCGAAGGTGAGGCCGCCGAGCTCGTTGCGCCACACCGGACGGACCGGCTGGTCGCCGGCCAGCGCCCGGACCGCGGCCGGCACCGCGGCGACGGCAGGCGGCCCGGCTTTCACCGGATGGCGCCGGCCTGGGCGAGCCCAGCTCGACGCGGTGCCAGCAGCCGGGCGGCCAGCAGCAGCGCGAACACCGCCGAGGCCAGCGCGCAGCCGACCGGCAGCGAGAACGCGAACCGGGCGCCGTGCCGGTCGGCGATGCCGCCGACCATCGCCGCTCCCAGGCCGTAGCCGACCGACAGCCCGGTGCCGATCCAGGTCAGCCCCTCGGTCAGCGAGCTCGCCGGCACGATCTGGTCGACCAGGCCGAAGGCGCCGATCAGCGTCGGCGCGATGCCCAGTCCGACCAGGCCGGCGCACACGGCCAGCACGGGAATGCTGGTGGCGGCGAGGAACAGGAACGGCATCACGCCGAACAGCAGCGCGCTGACCACGAAGCGGCGCAACAACGAGCTGTGCCAGTGCCGGCCGCCGTAGCAGATGGCCGACACCATGCTGCCGCCGGCGAAGCTGGCCACCACCCAGCCGGCGCTGGCCCGCTGGCCGTGCTGGCCGCAGAAGGCCACCATGGTCACCTCGGCACTCCCGAACACCGCACCCATGAACACCATCGCCCAGGTGATCAGGGGCATTCCCTGGTAACGCAGGGCGAAATCGTGCCGCTCACCGGCCACCCGGACCCGTACCGGCGGCTCGGTGGCCCGCAGCGCCGTCAGCCACACCGTGCCCACGCTGATCACCAGCAGCGCCAGTCCCAGGGTGACCAGCGGATGGGTGTGGGTGGCCAGCACCGTCGCGATCAGCGGCCCGAGCACGAAGATGGCTTCGTCCAGGGTGGATTCGACCGAGTAGCCGGTGGAGCGCTCCGGACCCTCACCCGGCCAGATGTAGGACCAGCGGGCCCTGATCAGCGCGCCGATGTTGAGCATGGTGATGCCCATCAGCACCGCGGGCGGCAGCAACGTCGCAAGCGGCGCGCGCACGGTGACCAGCAGGCCGAAGAGCCCGGTGGAGACCAGGTGGGCGATCAGGAAGCCCGGCAGCACCCGGTGCTGCCCCAGCTTGTCGACCAGTACCGCCGCTACCGGATTGCCGACCGCGCCGCCCACCACGTAGCTGCCGCTGACCACCCCGGCATAGCCGTAGGAATGGGTTCGTCCCGAGATGATCAGGACGATCGCGATCGGATAGATCGCCAGCGTGATCCGGGCCAGGAAGCCGGCAGCGGAGAATTTCAGCGCCCCCGGTGCCGCGAAGGCGGCTCGATAGCGGTTCAGCACTTCTCAGAAACCGAGCCGGTCGAGCTTCTTGGGATCGCGCTGCCACTCCCCCATCACCGCCACGTGCAGGTTGAGGTTCACCTGCCGGCCGAGCAGTTGCTCGATGCCGCGACGTGCCTCGGTGCCGATCCGCTTCAACCGGCTGCCACCGCTGCCGAGGATGATCGGCTTCTGGCTGGACCGCTCCAGGTGCAGCGTCGCGAAGATGTCGATCAGCGGCAGCCGGCCGGAACCGGTGTGCTCGCGGGGGTTCATCTCCTCCACGGTGACCGCGATCGAGTGCGGCAGCTCGTCGCGGACGTCGGCCAGCGCCGCCTCCCGGATCAGCTCGGCGATCCGGGACTGCTCGGACTCGTCGGTGGTCATGGTGTCGGGGTAGAGCTGCGGGCCCACCGGCAGCCGCGACAGCAACAGGCCGGCGAGCAGCTCGACCTGGTCACCGGCCCGGGCCGACACCGGCACGATCTCGACGAACTCACCGAGCTGGCTGATCGCCAGCAACTGCTCGGCGACCCGCTGCTTGTTGACGGTGTCGGTCTTGGTGACGATCGCGATCGCGGGCGCCTTGAGGGCCTTCAACTCGGCAGCGATGAACCGGTCGCCAGGGCCGATCTTGTCGTTGGCCGGAATGCAGAAACCGACCACGTCGACCTCGGCCAGGGTTTCGCGCACCACGTCGTTGAGCCGCTGGCCCAGCAGCGTGCGCGGGCGGTGCAGGCCGGGAGTGTCGACGATCACCAGCTGCCCGTCCGGACGGCTGAGTACGCCCCGGACGGCCCGGCGGGTGGTCTGGGGCTTGTCACTGGTGATGACGATCTTGGACCCGACCAGCGCGTTGGTCAGGGTGGACTTGCCGGCATTGGGCCGCCCGACGAAGGCGCAGAAGCCGGAGCGGTACTCGTGGTGCTCAACCTGGTTCACCCCTGCATTCTCTCAGCCTGTCGACATGCACGAAGGTGGCTGCCACTTCACACTGGTTTACATGACTCGTTACCCCCCATACCTGGCGATGCTGAGCGGCGCCACCGCCGCTGTGCTGGCCGTTCCGGTGATCGCTTCCCTTGCAGCCGTCCCGGCCGCCGCCACCCCGCACAGCGCCGCGCCGGCGGCCGTCCGCACCACCGCCACCGCACCGGCGACCACTACAGCTACTACTGCCACTACCGCGACCACCGCTACTACTGCCACCACGGCTACTACTGCCACGGCGTATGCCGACTGGCCCACCTACCACGGCAACGGCGCCCGGTCCGGCTACGCGATCACCGCCAAGCGCGACAACGTCCAGCCCACCCAGGCCTGGTCGATCCCGCTGGATGGCGCGGTGTACGCCCAGCCGATCATCGTCAACCACGGCATCCGGATCGTGGCCACCGAGAACAACTCGGTCTACCGGCTGCAGGGCAACTCGGTGGTCTGGCGGCGCAACCTCGGCGCACCGGTGCCGCGCTCGGCGCTGCCCTGCGGCAACATCGACCCGTCCGGCATCACCGGCACGCCCGCCTACGACGCCGCCCACAACACCGTGATCGTGGTGTCCGTCCTCAACAGCCCGATCCGGCACATCGCCACCGGCCTGGACCCGGCGACCGGGGCCGTCAAGTGGTCGCGCAACGTCGACGTGCCGTCCAGCGTGCCGGGCATCAGCCCCACCGCGATGCAGCAGCGCGGCGCGCTGCTGGTGGCCAGCGGTCGGGTCTACATCCCCTACGGCGGCCTGGCCGGTGACTGCAGCAGCTACCGCGGCAGCGTGGTCGGACTGGACCTGACCTCGCCCACCAGCGCAGCGTTGTGGAACTTCACGGTGCCCACCTCGCGCGAGGGCGGCATCTGGACGCCGCCCGGCCCGGTCGAGGAGCCCGGCGCCGGCCTGCTGGTCGCGGTCGGCAACGGCGCCACCGCCGGAACCGGCACCTACGACTACACCGACTCGGTGCTCGAGCTCGCCGGGCAGCACATCACCGACTCGTTCTCGCCGAGCAACTGGCGCAACGACAACGCCGCCGACCTGGACCTGGGCTCGCAGGGACCGACGATCGTCGGCAACTACGTCTTCATCGCCGGCAAGTCCGGCACTGCCTACGTATTGAACAAGGCCAAGCTCGGCGGCATCGGCGGCCAGGTGTCGGCGATGTCGCTGTGCAAGTCCTTCGGCGGCACCGCCGTGGTCGGCAGCACCGTGTTCGTGCCGTGCTCCGACGGCGTGCGGGCGGTCCGGATCAACAGCAACGGCACCATGACCGTGCAGTGGCACGCTGCCTCCAACATCAACGGCACCCCGACCGTCGGCGGTGGCCGGCTGTTCGCCCTGGACTACCAGGCCGGCGTGCTGCATGTGCTCGACCCGGCCACCGGCAAGACGCTGTGGACGATGAACACCGGCCCGGTGAACCGGTTCGCCGCACCCGCCATCTACAGCAATGCGGTCTACGTGGGGACGCTGGCCGGGGTCAAGGCCTTCGTCTGGTAAGCCGATCCAGAAGCGGTTGGCCGGCTGGGAGCGACGCTCAGCCGGCCAGCCGGCCGCGCTCGTCGACGGCATAGACCGGGGCTCCGGGCGCCAGGTCGGCCACCGCGGCGGCGCCGTCGGGGTCGGCCTCCGCACCGGCCGAGAGCACCACGGCAGCCTCCAGGCCGGGCGCCCCGGACGAGACCGCCATCGCCACCGCGACCTGCAGCGCCGACAGTCGCAGGGACGGCAACGCCACGCTGGCCGCAGCGTAGGTGCGGCCGTCGATGTCGCGCACCGCGGCACCCTGGGCCGCGCCGGTACGGGCCCGGGTGGCCCGGGCCAACGTCACCAGCTTGACGTCCTCACCCTGCAACTCGCCGCCCCCGGTCGGGGACCCGCCGCCCTCAGTCATCGCTGCCCTCGCCCTCGTCGGGTTCCTCCAGCCTGCGGACCAGCACCGTGTCGATCCGGTTGCGGCGCCCGCCCACGCTCTCGGCGGTGAGCTGCAGGCCGTAGGCGGTGACCGATGAGCCGGCGATCGGCACCCGGCCCAGCAGTTGGGCCAACAGGCCGCCGACGGTCTCGACGTCATCGCCACGGGGCAGCTCGACGTCGAACAGCTCGCCGAGATCCTCGACCGGCAGCCGGGCGGTCAGCCGGACCGATCCGTCCTCCAGCTCCTCCACCGGCGGCCGCTCGACGTCGTACTCGTCGCGGATCTCACCGACGATCTCTTCCAGGATGTCCTCGATGGTCACCAACCCGGCCGTGCCGCCGTACTCGTCGATGACGATGGCCAGGTGCTGGTAGTGGGCCTGCATCTCGCGCAGCAGCTCGTCGACCGGCTTGGACTCCGGCACGAAGGTGGGTGGCCGCATCACCTCGTCCAGCTTGGTCTGGCGGGCGCGTTCCTGATCCTGGGAACGGCGTACCAGGTCCTTGAGGTAGACGATCCCGACCACGTCGTCGACGTTGTCGGCCACCACCGGGATCCGGCTGAAACCGGACCGGAGCGCCAGGGCCAGCGCCTGCGGCACGGTCTTGGTGCTCTCGATCCACACCACCTCGGTGCGCGGCACCATCACCTCGCGGGCGATGGTGTCACCCAGGTCGAACACCGACTGGAT
>JAVEEO010000446.1 GCA_030840415.1 Pseudonocardiales bacterium
CCGTTGTCGTCGTAGCAGGTCAGCACGTCGGCGCGTTCCTCGTCCAGGATCGCGGCCAGCTGGCCGGCGGCGTCGGCGACCGGCGTGCTCCAGAACGACCCGGGCGCGGCATTGGCAGGCCATCCCATCATTCCGGAGTCGGCGTAGCCGAGCAGCTCCAAGTGACTGACATTGAGCACCGCGCAGCTCTTCTCCAGCTCGCCCCGGCGCATCTCGACGACCGCGTCGGGATCGTGACCCGGCTCGCCGGGCTTCACCCCGCCCGGCCCGTCACCACACCTGCCGTCGGTGCAGGTCACCAGGACGGTTCGGAGGCCTTCTGCCGCTGCCTTGGCCAGGACGCCGCCAGTGCCGGTCGCCTCGTCATCCGGATGGGCATGCACCGCCATGAGCGTCAGGCGCCGATAGGTCATGCGCCCACCCTAACGTCGGCTCCGGACCGGGTTCGACGCCTCCGCAGGCGCGCCGTTTGACGAATGGAGCTGATCGAGAACAGGCTGGGTCAGTGAAGCTGAAGCTGGACCTGCACGACATCTACAACCGCGGCGACGACATCGACCGGGCCCTGCGGGCGATCATCGCCGAAGCGGTCGCCAAGAAGGCGCCGCTGGTCGAGATCATTCCCGGCAAGGGGTCGGGCCAGCTCAAGAAGCGGGTGCTGCGCTTCCTCGACCAGAAAGAGGTGAAGGCCCTCTACCACCGGGTGGAGAAGGACTCCGACAACTTCGGCCGGGTGTTCGTCCACTTCCGCTGGAAGTAGTGGGTCCGGTCGGGATGAGCGGGGCTGCTCGAGGTTCGAACTCGCTGGACGCGCCTGCGATGATCGGCCGCGTGGACGCCGACTACCGGGCACTGAACCTGGCCAACTGGAACGAGCGGGCCCCGGCGCACGCCGCCTCACCCGGCTATGCCGTGCGGCAACTCCGGGACGACCCGGCGTTCCTGTCCAAGGTGGTGCGCTTCGACCAGCCCAGGCTGGGCGATCTCAGCGGGCTGCGCGGCCTGCACCTGCAGTGCCACATCGGCACCGACACGCTGTCGCTGCACCGGCTCGGCGCCCGGATGAGCGGGCTGGACTTCTCCGGGCCCGCCCTTGCCGAGGCCCGCGCGCTGGCCGAATCGGTCGGCGCCGACATCGACTACGTCCAGGCCGACGCCTACGAGGCGGCCGAGCGGTTCGGCGCCGGACGCTTCGACCTGCTCTACACCGGGGTCGGTGCGCTGTGCTGGCTGCCCGACATCGCCCGCTGGGGCCGGCTGGTCGCCGACCTGCTGGCGCCCGGCGGCCGGCTGTTCCTGCGGGAGGGCCATCCGGCGCTGTGGGCGATCGACGATCGGCGCCCCGATCACCTGCTGGCCGCGGAGTATCCCTACTTCGAGACCGACGAACCGCTGGTCTGGGAGGAGGAGGGCACCTACGTCCCGACCGAGGTCGACTTCGTGCACAACAGCACGGCCAGTTGGAACCACGGCATCGGCGAGATCATCAGCGCGGTGCTGGACGCCGGGCTGCGGCTCACCCAGTTCGTCGAGCACCGGTCGGTGCCCTGGGAGGCGCTGCCCGGCGCGATGACCCGCGGCGAGGACGAGGAGTGGCGCCTGACCGAGCGGCCGGAGCGGCTGCCGCTGACCTACACCCTGCAGGCGGTCAAGGACTGAGGCACGTCAGTCCTCGCGCATGCCGTTCAGCAGTGCCGCCCGCGTCCGGGCGTCCTCCAGGGCGTTGAAGAGCAACCTGTCGTAGTCGGGATCCAGGTTCGAGATCACCGCGCAGGTGCGCCGGTCCCAGATCTGGTCGTGGTCACCGCCACGCAGCACGATCAGCACCTCGGTCCGCTCGTCCGGGGTGCCGGAATGGATCGCTCGCCAGCGGGCGCCGGGCGGAGCCTCGATGGCACCGGGTGGGCCGGCTACCGGCCGGCGCTGGTTGTCCCATTGACGCGCCAGATACAGGATGCCCGCCACGATGCAGGCCAGTACGGCAAGTTCGAAGACGATCCTGATCACCCGGTTGCCTCCTCGCCGAACCCCGCCAGCGGCTGGGGCCGCGACCTGAATCTACTTACCCGGCACAGCCAGGCTGATGCCGGAGCTGTTGCCGGGAGCGAAGACGGTGATGCCCTGTGGCAGCTTGGCCAGCAGGTCCTGCTGGGCGCACACCGGGCAGGAGGTGTAACCCCGCTGCTTGGCGGCGTTGGCCTGCGCCTCGATCTGGGCCTTCTTGAGCTCGGCCTGAGCCTGTGAGACATCGGCGAAACTGGCCTGGGCGGTGCTGATCGCCTTCTGCACGGCCGGGTCCAGGTCGATCTTGGCCAGGTTGAACTTGACGTTCTGGAAGTAGCCGCCGCCGAGGGTCGAGTTGAGGTCCGAGGTCAGGGACGAGCTGATGTTCTTCTCGATGTTGGCCAGGTTGACATTGCCCTGGCCGACCTTGCTCGGGTCGATCGCGGCGGAGCTGTTCTGCACCAGCGAGCAGGAGCTGACCAGGTCGGCGCACTTGACGTCACCGATGCTGGTGCGCAGGTCGTTGTTGATGACGGGGGAGAAGATCTGGTCCAGGAAGCAGGAGAAGCCGGCATCGCCGTCCCACAAGTCCT
>JAVEEO010000500.1 GCA_030840415.1 Pseudonocardiales bacterium
AGGCGGCGACCCGGACGCGCCCCTGCCGGTGGCCGCCGAGCAGCACGTGCTGACCGCCCCGGCATCCGGCGTGCTGACCCGGCTCGATGCCTACGCAGTCGGTGTGGCGGCCTGGCGCCTCGGGGCCGGCCGGGCGCGCAAGGAGGATCCGGTGTCGGCCGGCGCCGGGGTGGTGCTGCTGGCCAAGCCGGGGGACCAGGTGCGGGCCGGGCAGCCGCTGATGGAGCTGCACGCCGATGACCCGGGACGGTTCGAGCGGGCGCTGCAGGCCCTGGACGGTGGCTTCGACATCGGCAGCGCGGACGGCTACACCGCGACGCCGCTGGTGATCGAGCGTGTCACCGCCTGAGGCTGCCGGAGCCGAGATCCCGCAGGGTGCCCGGCGGCTGACGGTGCCGGCCGCCCGGCTGCCCAAGTGGCTGGACAACTTCGCCGACCGGCACGGCGGCCTGCAGACCCGGCTGCTGCCCGATCCGGCGGCACCCGAGCAGGTGGTGGTCAGCGGCGCGGACGGCTCGACGGTGTGGATCGAGGTGCCGTTCCGGCCCTGGCGCCCCACCGCCTCCAGGCCGCTCACCTCGCTGCAGCTGCACCTGAACTCACCGCGCCGGATCGGCGTGCTGCTGGTGCGCCGGGGCGGGTATGCCGCCGGGGTGTTCGACGGCGCCGAGCTGGTCTCGTCCAAGGTCGGTTCCGGTTACGTCCAGGGCGCCACCAGCGCCGGCGGCTGGTCCCAGCAGCGCTTCGCCCGGCGCCGGGCCAACCAGGCGAGCAAGGCCTTCGCCGAGGCTGCCGAGGTGGCGGTGCGCATCCTGCTGCCCGAAGCCGGCCGGCTGGCCGCGCTGATCTGCGGCGGGGACAAGGCCGCCGTCGAGGCCGCGCTGTCCGACCCCCGGCTGGCGCCGCTGCTGCCGCTGCGCAGCCGGCCGTTCCTGCCCGTCCCCGATCCACGGCTCAAGGTGCTGCGCGCCACCCCGGAGCAGTTTCTGGCCGTCAACCTGGCCATCTATCCCTAGCGCTGATCCCGCCCCGGGTCCAGGTCCGTTCGCCGGGCCGCCAGCAGGCCGCCGCCGGGCAGCACCGACTCGGCCAGCACGACCAGAGCGGTCCACGGCTTCCAGCGCAGCCGGACGGCGAGCACCAGGGTCAGCAGCACGTAGGCCACGAACAGCGCGCCGTGGACCGGGCCGAGCACCCGCACGCCGAGCGGAGCGTGCGCGCCGTACTTGACGATCGTCGCGACGATCAGCAGCAGCCAGGACGTCGCCTCGGCGACCGCCACCAGCCGGAACGCCCGCAATGCCGGGGGAGAGCCGGCCGTGGCCGGTGCGGTGCTGGCGGTTGCGCTCGGCTGGCTGGACATCCGCCCAGGGTAGGGCGGCGATGAGGCATCATGGCCGGGTGGCCCCGCGTGGTGTGATCCGGCACCACGGCAGGCTGCTGTCCTACCAGGATCTCGGTCCGGTCGGCGCGCCGGTGGTGCTGCTGATCCACGGGATGGCCTCCGACAGCACCACCTGGTCCCGGGCCGCGACCCTGCTGGCCGAGTGCGGCTACCGGGTGCTGGCGCCGGACCTGCTCGGCCACGGCGACTCCGACAAGCCCGGGGACGGCTACCAGTTGGCCGACTTCGCCGCCAGCCTGACCGCCCTGCTGACCGAGTTGGGCGTCGACCGGGCGACCGTGGTTGGTCACTCGTTCGGTGGCGCGGTCGCCATGCAGTTGGCCCACGAGCAACCCGAGCTGGTGCGGCGGCTGGTGCTGGTGTCGGCCGGCGGGCTGGGGCGCCGGGTGCATCCGGTGCTGCGCGCGGCCACCCTCCCCGGCGCGCACAGCCTGGTGCGGATCATGGTCAATTCCCGCACCGCGGCGCTGTACCGGCGGCCGCGGCTGCACCGCTCGCTGCGGCTGAGCCCGGACGTGGTCGCCAACCTCGGCCGGGCCGGTCGCGGGCTGGCATCGCCGCCGGCCCGGACGGCGTTCTTCCAGACCCTGAAGGGGGCCATCGACCCGTTCGGGCAGCGCGGCTCGCTGCTGGAGTCCGAGCACGTCCGGCTGGACCTGCCCACCCTGATCGTGTGGTCCGAACGTGATCCGGTGGTGCCGGTGGCGCACGCCTACGAGACCCACGCCCACCTGCGCAACAGCAGGCTGGTGGTCTTTCCCGGGTCCACCCACCAGCCGCACCACCACTCCGCGCAGCGGTTCGTCCAGGCCCTGTCGGACTTCATCGACGCCACCTGACCCTCGCCGACTGGGGCATTGTGCGGCCCGAAACGTTGCTGTGAGCACCGGATCAACGACGTTTCGGGCCGCACAATGGCGAGAGGGCCGCCGGGGCTCAGTCTTTGGCCTCCGACCAGCGCCCGATGACGCTGATGTCGGCGACGAAGCGCACCGAGGCGTTCGGCGCCCAGCCGGCTGCCGCCTCGGCCAGGCAGTCGTTCAGCAGCTGCCGCACCGCCTGGCCGTGCTCGGCCGGAGCCTGCACCAGCAGCTCGTCGT
>JAVEEO010000502.1 GCA_030840415.1 Pseudonocardiales bacterium
CAAACCCGCGGTGGCCAGGAAGATCGGCGCGCCGACCCACAGCACGAAGGTGCGCAACGGCGCCAGCCGGGCCGGGTCGAGAGCCTGGCGCACCCGGCCGGCACCGAGCGTGGCACCGGCGACGAAGGCACCGAAGGCCGGTTCCAGCCCGAGCGACTGGGTGATCGCGGCGCCGCCGAGGATCAGCACCACAGCGGTGCCGACGGCCGGCCCGGCGTCGCTGCTGCGGCCGGCCAGGGCGAACAGCGCCCTGGCCAGCGGCCGGCCGAGGACGGCGGCGGCCAGCAGGAAGCCGGCGATCTCGGCGACGGTCAGCGCGATCTGCCATCCATGCGCCCCGCCGACCGCCATCGCCGACACCACCGAGAGCAGGCACCAGCCGACCGCGTCGTCCACCGCCCCGGCTGCCAACGTGAGCTGCCCGATGTCGCGATGCAGCAACCTCATGTCCAGCAAGGTCTTGGCGATCACCGGGATCGCGCTGACGCACATCGCCACCCCGAGAAAGAAGGCAAAGGTGCCCCGACCGGTAGTGGGCGAGCGCAGCACGGCCGGCAGCAACCAGCCCAGTGCGATGCCGATGCCGAGCGGAATCACCAGTCCGCCCAGGCTGATCCGGACGGCGGTGGCGCCCCGGCGGCGGATCAGGGCCAGGTCGACGTGCAGTCCGGACAGCCCGACCAGCAGCAGCATCCCGACCTGGGCCAGCGCGTTGGTCATGTTGGCCTGCGGCGCCCGGGCCGGGAACAGCCAGTGCCACAACTGCGGTGCCAGGTGACCCAGCAGCGACGGCCCGATCAGTACTCCGGTCAGCAATTCGCCCACCACCGAAGGCAAACCGGCCCGGGTGGCCAACCGGCCGAACAGCAGGGCCAGCCCGAGCAGCAGGCCGACCTGGATCAGGAATACCAGCAGGTCGTGGCCGGCCGGTTGCGGAAGCGGGGCGAAGCCGGACGCCGACAGCAGCCGGCTCATGTCCGGACCGGCTGGTCGGTGAGCCGGTGCGGCAGGTCGACCCAGGTCACGCCGGTGAGCCTCGGTTGCCGGCCCAGTGCCCGGTCCGCCAGCGCCTGGGCCAGCACCGGGGCGAACTTGAACGACATCCCGCCGCAGGCGGCAAAGGCCCATACCCCGTCGTGGAGCTGGGCGAGCACCGGCCCCTGACCGGTTTCGTCGGTCAGGTAGTAGCCCTCGGTGGTGTCGGTGACCGCCAGCGGCTCGAAGGCGGTGAGCAGCGAATTGAACCGCCGGATGAGGTGGTTGCGCCAGGTGACCGGGGTCTGGCGGTCCGACTGCTCGGCCACCGTGCGGCAGGCGCTGGCGGCACTCAGGCGCACCGGCGTGCCGGCCACCGGCGGCATCAGCCACGCGTCGCCGGTGCTGCCCAGGCCCAGTACCGCCGGTGAACGGGACCAGGCGCTGGGGAACGAGCCGGGGGAGTAGGAGAGCATGGTCTGGCGCTTGAGGCTCAGCCCGGCGCTCAGCCCGGCCGGCAGCAGATCGCGCGACCACGGCCCGGCGGCCACCACGACGCTGTCGCCGGCCAGCACCTCGCCGCCGGCCAGCCTGACGGCCGCCTCGGCGAGCTCGACGACCCGGGACTGCGGGTGGAGCCGGACGGCAGGATGGCCGCGCAGCCAGCGGGCCGCCGACTGCAGCGCCCGATCGGCCAGCACGGTGCCCGCCGCCGATTCCAGGATCGCCTGCTGGGCCGGGGCAAGCCGCAGCTGGGGATAGCGATCGGCCAGCTCCGCACCTGCCAGTGCTCGCACCGGGATGCCCGTTTCAGCCAGCAGCGCCAGTTCAGCATCGAGGTCCGTCGTCACGGTCAACACGCCGGTGCGGTGGTAGAAACGGCCACCGAGGCGGCGCTCGACCTCGGCCCACGCCTCGTGCAGTCCGGCCGCGGCCAGGGTCGACCTCGGATCGCCGCGATGCAGCGTGCGCACCACCCGATGCTGGTCATAGGACGCGGCGGTGGCCGACGGGATGGTGGCCTGCTCCACCAGATCCACCTGGGCGCCGGCCCGCACGCATTCCACCGCGGTCAGCAAGCCGATCACCCCGCTGCCGACGACCACAACCCGCACGCCGCTCACCCGCCCGACGCGGTCAGCGAGAGCAGCGGGGGAGCGAACGCCGTGACCTCGTCCATCTCGAAGGCGCCGGGGGCGAGTACGCCGGTGAAGCCACCGGCCTGCCGGGCCGTATCGGCGAGGTCGATCAGGATCGGCGCGCTCAGGGCCAACAGTGCCCGCACCTGCAGGATCAGGTCACCCCAGGCTGCCGGCTCACAATCCGGGCCCCGGCCCTCCAGGGACTCGGCAAGCCGGCCCAGCCGACCGATCTG
Organism: Pseudonocardiales bacterium; assembly: GCA_030840415.1. Taxonomy (GTDB): domain Bacteria; phylum Actinomycetota; class Actinomycetes; order Mycobacteriales; family Jatrophihabitantaceae; genus Jatrophihabitans_A. The sequence goes on from JAVEEO010000502.1 coordinate 2,351, forward strand.
GGTCAGGATCAGATCCGCGCACCGGTTCAGGCTGTAATTGGGCATCTCGTAGTGGAAGTCGAAGCGTTCCAGCATGGTCGCGGCCCGCTTGCGGCCGGTGTCCGACACCGGCAGCACGGTGTCCGCGCCGTTGGCCGCGAACTTGCCGAGAATCTCGGCCAGTCGGTTCCATGGCTCGACCAACCGCTCCCGGGTGACCTTGTCCAGCCCGGTCCGGCTGAAGGTGGTGCGCTGGTACTCGGGCGCGGTCAGGGCCAGGTACAGCCTCGCCGGATCCCTCGGCAGCTCGGCCAGCAGCTCCTGGACCGACAGCACGTGCCGCTTGCTGGTGGAGAACTTCTCGCTCTCCAGCTCGTAGAACTCGTTCGTCAGCACCCATTCCGGCCGGAGGTACTTCTGGCCGTGCGCCATCAGCAATGCCATGTGAGCCAGCGCGAAGAAGTAGGCGTTGTCGAAGCCGAGGAAGTGCACGATCCGGGTGTCCTCCTCGGGCAGCCAGAGCTGACCGGGGGTGGTCCGGCGGCCGAGTTGGGCCGCGGCGTAGGAGGAGGTGTACATGCCGGCCGGGATCAGCTCCAACCAGGCGTTGAGCACCTGCCCGGGAGTCTCGGGGAACGGAGCCGGCATCCCCCAGGCGAGCGGGTAGGTGATTGGCAGGTCCTGCAGCGGGCGCGACAGCACGTCGCGGACCATCTGCACCAGGTGCGGGCGCCAGTAGGAGGACCACTGCTCGTGATAGGCAGTGAGTTGCTCGCGGTACTCCTCCATCGGCAGCACCAGGATCGTCGTCTCCCGGACGGTGGGAATGTCGCTCGGGTCGACGGTGGAGCGGGGGTTGAGCAACTCGTCGAAGTTGTTGGGATGGCAGCAGGTCTCGCACAGCCCGCCGCGGCAGGTGGCCAGGCAGACCGGGCACTCGCCCTCGACCAGGCCTTCGACCAGGAACTCCCCGGTGCGCTCGAGGTAGGGCATCCGCACGGTCCTGAGCCGGAACTTGCCGGCCGCGTGCAGCGCCCGGAAGTAGTCCTGCACCGTTGCCTGATAGGTCTCGTCGAACGGCCCGAAGCCGTCGAAGGAAATGCCGATCGCGGTCAGTGCCTCGCGGATGAGCTCGGTGGAGGTGCGGCACAGCTCATCCGGTTCGACGCCGAGCCGCCGGGCCGAGGCCACCACGAAGGTCTGGCTGTCGTCGGTGCCGGTGCTGAACACCACCTTCCGGCCCCGGGCCCGCTGGTAGCGGGCGTAGACGTCACCAGCGAGGTACGGGCCGGCGATGTGGCCCAGGTGCATGCCGCCGTTCGGAGTCGGGTTCGGGCCGAGGACCAGGACCGGGCGGTCGTCCTCGGCCGGGCGCGGCGGCCTCACGCCTGGTTCTTCGCGCGGTGCTGGCGGTTGCGGGACAGGAAGCGTTCGGACATCTCCTCGTCCCACCACACGCTGTAGAACATGAATTCGTCCTCGCCGTCGTTCAGCAACCGGTGTTGCTTGCCCGGTCGGAAGAACGCCACGTCGCCGGCGGCGAACGGTGTTTCCTCGCCGTCGCACTCGATCACGGCCGCGCCGCGCACCGCGATGAAGATCTCGTGCTCGTGATGGGAATGCAGGGTCGACCGGGTGCCGGGCAGCGCCAGCGCCCAGGAACTTTCGAACGGCGCGTTCAGCACGTCCCACGGCTGCAGCCGCTGGGTGTGCAGCCCGTACTCGTACAGCAGGTTGTCCGAGCGCAGATGGACGACGTCGACTGCCATGCTCACCTTCCTCCGATGTTGTCAAGGCTGTTCGTGTGGTAGGCGGCCGCCGCCACCGGGACGTCCTCGCGTCCCGCGCGGTGCTCGAGGATGTCGAGGGTGATGTCGCGAGCGCGATGGGCCAGCACACTGAGCAGGGAATCGCCGATACCGTGGGTGGCCTCGTTGATGCCCTGCAGGTAGCAGGCGGCCTCGGCCGGTCCATCGGTCACCAGCCGGTACCCGCGAGTCACCTCGACACCGGTCACGCCGATGGCCTGGGCCAAACCCTGGATCAGCTTCGGTGGCCGCCAGTCGAAGCCGGTTCCGAGGAACACCAGGTCCCTGCGCAGTTCGGTCACGGCGGCCGTCCTGCGGTCGGTCAGTTCGAGGACCACCTCGCCGTCTTCCTCGCGAGCGGCGGTGACCTCGGTCATCGTGATCAGCCGCCGGTCCTGGCGCTGGTACAGCCGGTCGCGGTAGAAGTCGGTGTACAGGCTCTGCAACATCGCCGGCGTCATGCAGGAGTAGTTGGTCTT
>JAVEEO010000549.1 GCA_030840415.1 Pseudonocardiales bacterium
AGCGGCGACCTGACCCGGGAAGCGCGCTGGCCGGGTTTCGGCCAGCGGGCCAGCGACGAAGCCGGGATCCTCAGCATGCTGTCCTTCCGGATGTTCCTGGAGGACGACGACCTGATCGCGGGCCTGAACTTCTACTCCAGCCGGCCGGACGCCTTCGACGAGCACGACCAGACCGTCGGGCTGCTGCTGGCCACCCATGGCGCGCTGGCGGTGTCGGCGCTGCGCCGCGGCGAGACTGCCGCCCAGCTCACCCGCGGGCTGGAGAGCAACCGCGAGATCGGGGTGGCGATGGGGGTGCTGATGGCCCAGCACAAGATCACCCGGGCGCAGGCCTTCGATCTGCTGCGCATCACCAGCCAGCACACCCACCGCAAGCTGTCCGACATCGCCGTCGAGGTGGCCGACACCGGCACCCTGGAACTGCCCGAGCTCGACTAGCCGCTGGTGGTCGGTACCCGCTCCAGCCGCGCAGCCGCACTTAGGAGGTCTGCCGGCGCAGGGTGGCAGCACCGAGGGCCAGCGCGAGCACGATGCAGCCGGTCACCACCACCAGGTCGCGGATCAGCACCGCGTCGACGACCCCCTGCCTGACCCGGGCCAATCCCTCGACGGCATAGGACATCGGCAGCACGTTGCTCAGCCAGCGCAGCACGTCCACCATTTGCGAGCGCGGGGTCAGCAGCCCGCACAGCAGGAACTGCGGCAGCACCACGGCGGGTAGGAACTGCACGGCCTGGAACTCGGTGGCGGCGAAGGCGCTGGTCAGCAGCCCCAGCGCCATGCCCAGCAGCGCGCTGGCCAGCGCCAGCGCCAGCACCCAGGCCAACCCGGCCGGCGCGTCCAGGCCCAGCCAGCCGAACGCGATCAGCGACACCACGCCGACCTGGACGCAGGTGGTCACCGCGAACGCCAGCGCGTAGCCGACCAGCAGGTCCAGCTTGGCCAGCCGGGTGGTGAACAGCCGCTCCAGGGTGCCGGTGGTGCGTTCGCGCAGCATCGCCACCGAGGTCACCAGGAACATCGTCACCAGCGGGAAGATCCCCAGCAGCGACAGCCCGATCCGGTCGAAGGTCTGCGGCGAGCCGTCGTAGACGTAGCGCAGCAGGATCATCAGGCCGCTCGGGGCCGCAACCAGCAGCGCGATGGTGCGCGGGTCGTTGCGCAACTGCCGCAGCACCCGCCAGGCGGTGGCCAGCGCGATCGCCGGGTTCATCGGGGCGCCTGCTCGGACGCCAGCCGCAGGAACGCGCCCTCGAGATCCTCCGCGCCGGTCTGCCGCAGGATCGCCGCCGGGGTGTCGTCGGCGTACAGCCGGCCCTCGCGCAGCAGCAGCAACCGGTCGCAGCGGGCCGCCTCATCCATCACGTGGCTGCTGACCACGAGGGTGCTGCCGGCGTCGGCGAGGTCGTGGAACAGCTGCCACAGGTCCCGGCGCAGCACCGGGTCCAGCCCCACCGTGGGCTCGTCCAGCACCAGCAGCGGCGGCCCGCCGATCAGCGCGCAGGCCAGCGACACCCGGGCCCGCTCGCCGCCGGACAGCTCGTCGACCCGGTCGGCGGCCCGGTCGGGCAGGCCCACCGAGGCCAGCACCTGATCGATCCGGTCGGCACCGGAGGTCAGCGCGGCGAAGTAGCGCAGGTTGTCGCGCACCGACAGGTCGGTATACACCGAGGGGGCCTGGGTGACGTAGCCGATCCTGGTGCGCAGCGCCGGGTCACCGGCCGGCCGGCCCAGCACCGTCACGGTGCCGGACCGGATCCGCTGGACACCCACGATCGCGCGCAGCAGGGTGGTCTTGCCGCCGCCGCTGGGCCCGAGCAGGCCGGTCACCCGGCCGGCCGGCACCGCGCAGCTCACCCCGAACAGCACCTGGCGGTTGCCCCGGTGCACCACCAGGTCCTCGACGGCGATCGCGGGCTCGGTCATCTCTTCAGGACCGGCGCCACTCGTCCCGGTCCCGGTGCGGCAACGCCATCGTCGCCAGCCAGCTGAACAGCGCGATCAGGAAGCCGCCCAGCACCGCCGAGCCGAAGCCGTCGACGTCCAGGTGGCTGCTGAGGCCGGCGGTGATGCCCAGCAGCGCGGCATTGACCACCAGCAGGAACAGGCCCAGGCTCAGCACGATCAGCGGCAGGCTGAGCAGCTTGAACACCGGCCCCAGGATGGCGTTCACCACCGAGAACAGCACGGAGATCCACAGCAGCGCGCCGAACCCGCCGTTGACCTCGATGCCTGGCACCAGTTCGGCCACCACGCCGATCACCACCGCGAGCACCAGCAGCCGGATCACCAACCGCACGAACATGGCGCCTCCTTCGCGGCCGCTCGCCGTCCCTACCGGTCGGCCCCAAAATAGTCGCACCGACGGCCGGAGGACCGCGTGCCTTCCCGAATCCGGCCGCCGGGACGGGCCAGAATCCGAGCGTGCCAGCTGATGCTCCGGGTCCCGCCCCGGCCGACGTCCCGGCGTGGCAGCGCCGGACCGACGGCGAGCAACGCTGGTGGGTGGCGCTGGCCCTGCTGGCGGCGGTGATCCTGCAGACGCTGCTGCCGGACCAGTTCGTGCTGCATCCGCGCTATGTGCTGCCGGCCGTCGAACTCGTCGCGCTGTTCGCACTGGTGATCGGCCATCCGGAGCGGATGTCGCGCCGGACCCGCGGCATCCGGATCGCCAGCCAGTTGCTGCTCGGCCTGATCGCGGTCAACACCGCGATTTCGGTGGGCCTGCTGGTGCACCGGATCACCACCGGCGGCCAGATCCGGCCGCTGGAACTGTTGGTCGGCGGCGCCGAGATCTGGCTGACCAACGCCATCGTGTTCGGCCTGTGGTACTGGGAGTACGACCGGGGCGGCCCGGCCAGCCGGGCGCTGGGCCTGGCCGACACGCCCGACCTGCTGTTTCCGCAGATGACCGATCCCGGCCTGGCCAAGGACTGGGAACCGATCGTGCTGGACTACTTCTTCGTCGCCTACACCAACTCGACCGCGTTCTCCCCCACCGACACCTTGCCGCTGTCGCGCTGGGCCAAGGTGCTGTTCATGCTGCAGTCAGCGATCTCGCTGGTGACGGTGGCGCTGATCGCCGCCCGCGCCGTCAACATCCTGCCCAGCTCGTAACAGCGCCGTACTCGGAGCAGCGCCGTCTCGGCTGTCAGCCTCGGTAGTGGTGCCCGATCGCGGTCAGCGCCTTGTCGACGGCGGCCAGGCCCAGGTGCATCTCCTCGTCGGTGATGGTGCACGGCGGCACCACGTGCAGCCGGTGGTAGTTGGTGAACGGCAGCACGCCATTGGCCTTCAGGGCCGCGACCAGTTCGGCCATCGCCGGCGAACTGCCGCCGTACGGGGCCAGCGGCTCCTTGGTGTCCCGGTCGGTGACCAGGTCCAGCGCCCAGAACACCCCCAGCCCGCGCACCTCGCCGATGACCGGGTGCCGCTCGGCCAGCTCGCGCAGGCCGGGGCCCAGCACCTGCTCGCCGATCCGGGCGGCATTCTCGACGATGCCCTCCTCGGTCATCGCGGTCATGCTCGCCACCGCGGC
>JAVEEO010000047.1 GCA_030840415.1 Pseudonocardiales bacterium
TCCGGATGTGGTGAGCAAGGTGGTGGACCGGGTCAAGGAGCGCGAGTCGGCCGGCTGGTCCTACGAGGCCGCCGACGCCTCGTTCGAGTTGCTGGTGCGCGAGGAATTGCATACCGCTCCGGTGCAGTTCGTGGTGGAGTCCTACCGGGTGATCATCGACCGGCGCGAGGACGGCAACCTGATCACCGAGGCGACGGTGAAGGTGCATGCCGGCGAGCGGCGGGTGATCACCACCGCCGAGGGCAACGGGCCGGTCAACGCGCTGGACCTGGCGCTGCGCTCGGCCCTGGAAGAGGCCTTCCCGCGGTTGGCCGATCTGGAACTGTCCGATTACAAGGTGCGCATCCTGCCGGGCAAGCACGGCACCGACGCGACCACCCGGGTGCTCATCGAGACTTCCAACAAGCTCGAGGAGTGGACGACGGTGGGCGTGCATCCCAACATCATCGAGGCGTCCTGGCTGGCGCTGGCCGATGCGGTGCGCTACGGCCTGCTGGAACGCTGAGGTCCTCAGCGCCGCACGCTGCGGCTACCAGCCGGGCAGTCTTGGCGCCCGTCGCGGCCGCAGGGTCGCCCGCGGCCCCGTCAGGCTTCGGCCCCTCCGGCTTCGGCCTGTCGGGCTTCGGTCTGTCGGGCTTCGGCCTGTCGGGCTTCGGCCTGTCGGGCTTCGGTCTGTCGGGCTTCAGCCTGTCGGGCTTCGGCCCGTCAGGCTTCGGCCCCGTCGGGCTTCGGCCCCGTCAGGCTTCGGCTCAGCTCTGCGATCCAGCTGGACAAGCGGGCCAGCCTCCTCGGCTCCAGCTTGTGGTTGTTGGCTTCGAGTTCAGGGGGAGGGTGAGACTTTCCCTTTACTCGCAAACGGTTTTGTCAGACCGTTCCCCTAGCGTCTGATGCATGGAAGGACTGGGGGACGGGCGGGAATCCGCGGCGCTAGGTGATCTGTCCAGCGCGCTGTCGGGCTACCACAGCGACCTCTCGGCTGACCTGCTGGGCACGCTGTCCGATGCCGATCTGCTTGCCGAGCTGCGCGAGTTCGAGGTGCTGCGACGACGGCTCGCGGTGGTCGATCATGCTCTGATCGCCGAACTCGGCCGCCGTGCCCTGCCAGGCCGGCTGGTGCTGTCCTCGACCGCGGCGCTGCTGCAGGCCGCGTTGCGATTGTCGCCCCACGAGGCCATCCAACGGGTGAGCGCGGCACAGGTGTGCGGCCCACGGTGGGCGCTGACCGGTGAGCAGCTGGAAAGGTTGCTGCCCCACGTGGCCGCCGGTCAGGCGAGCGGGGTGGTGTCCGTGGAGCAGGCCCGGGCGATCGCCGCCACGCTGGCCGAGCTGCCGGGCTCGGTCGGGCCGGCCGAGGTGTCGGCAGCCGAGCAACACCTGGTGACGGCCGCAGCTCAGTTGCCGCCACGTCAGCTCGGCCAACTCGGGCAGCGAATCCTGGCCCAGCTGGACCCGGACGGGGTGCTCGGCTCCGATGAGGAGCAGGCGCGGCGCCGGTCTTTCGCCCTGGTGCCTCAGGCTGACGGCAGTTACCGTGCGGCTGGCCGGCTGACTCCGACCTGCGGCGCCCTACTGCTGGCCTGGCTGAGTCCGCGATCGGCGCCCCGGCCGTCGACAAGCTGTTCGGACGGCGCCGACGACGGTCGCGGTGGTCGTGATCCATCCGGTGCTCCTCGCACGGCGGCGCTCGAAACCGACATCCGCAGCCATGGCCAGCGGATGCACGACGCGCTGCAAGAACTGGCCGGGCTGGCCGTTCGGCGCACAGAACTCCTCGACTCCGGAGCGCCCGCCCAGGTGATCATCACCATGACCGCTGACCAAGTGGCGAGTCGCAAGGGCTGGGCCGAATCCAGCTTCGGGCAGCTGCTCAGCGTCGGCGCGGCGCTGAAGCTGGCCGATGAGGCCGCTGTGAACCTGCTGCTGCGTGATGCCAAGGGCGCTGTGATGACGTACAGCCGCACGAGGCGAATAGCGACTCGAGGGCAGACCCTCGCGCTGATCGCCAGAGACCGGGGCTGCTCCTTCCCAGGTTGTGACAAGCCACCCGAGTGGTGCCAGCGGCATCACATCGTCGCCTGGGCCGACGGCGGCAAGACCGATCTCGACAACCTCACCCTGGTGTGCCCCCACCATCACCGACATTTCGACGAGGCCGGGTGGCAGTGCCGGCTGGTCGACGGCTTGCCCGTCTGGATCCCGCCTGCCTGGATCGATCCGGAACGAACGCCGAGGCGAAATGACCGCATCGCACCGCCGGTGGGTGTGCCGTGAGGAGCGTCGTTGGGGGAGGGCACCGTGAGCGGAGGGCACCGTGGGGGAAGGAAAGGGCGGAGAGCATCGTGGGGGGCAGCGAGGAGAGGCCGAGGCGAGGCCGAGGCGAGGAGAGCGCGCGCGAGGAAAGGCGTGGGGACGCAGTGAGGAAAGCGCCGTGGGGTGCCAAGGAAACGCAGTGACGGGGCGTGATGCGGCGCTGCTAGGGAGTGCTTGAGCGAGCGCTGTCAGGGAACGCTGCTAGCGACCGTCACCAGGCGAGCCCTCGCGTCGGATCGGGCGGCCAGTTCGATCAGCGGGCGCGGGTGTCAACACGACGGGTGAGGCAGGCCGCACCACACCCGCCGTCGGCGCTGCTCGACCCGCACGCCTGGCCGATGCTGCCGCAGGTCCCACCGCCGGCGTCTGCGGCGGCCGCCGCGAGCACCTCGTCCAGTTGCCGCTCGGCGTCCACCGCCTCGGTCAGCGTGGCCGAGCGCCGCAGGCCCCAGGCGATTCCCAGCAGCACCAGCGCCAGTGCGGCGACGAGCAGGCCGGCCAGCTTCCATCCCACGCCGGCCCGGAACAGCGCCAGGATCCCGGCGATCAACAGCACCCCGCCGAGCGGCGTCAACGCCAGCGCCATCCGCCGTCGGTGGGCCACCGGGATCGCGTTCAGCTCCTCGCTCACCATGCCAGTATCCGGCATGCCGAGCGGGCCGGACCAGCCAGCCAGGTGGCGGACCAGACCAGCCGCCGTCCGTCCCGCCGAGCGGGCCGGACCAGCCAGCCAGGTGGCGGACCAGACCAGCCGCCATCCGTCCCGCCGAGCGCAATTCGCCCAGCGGTAGCCTGTGGTCCGTGCGCATCGCGAGATTTGTTCATCCTGGCGGCATCGCCTGGGGGGTCGTCGAGGCCCCCGCCGCGGCCGGACCCAACCCACCACTCGAATCCCTCACCGTGGCCGTCATCAAGGACCACCCGATGGGCCCGATCGAGTTCACCGGCGAGCGGTTCGCGATCGGCGACGTCCGGCTGCTGGCCCCGATCCTGCCCAGCAAGGTGATCGCCGTCGGCCGGAACTACGCCGCGCACGCCGCCGAGATGGGCAGCGAACTTCCGGACCGGCCGCTGATCTTCCTCAAGCCGTCCACCTCGGTGATCGGCACCGGCGACACCATTCGGCTGCCGGCCGACTCCGACCAGGTCGAGCACGAGGCCGAGCTGGCGCTGGTGATCGGCAAGCTCGCCAAGGATCTGCCCCGCGAGCAGGCACTGAGCGCCGTCTTCGGCTACCTGTGTGCCAACGACGTCACGGCGCGCGACCAGCAGCGTGCCGACGTGCAGTTCACCCGGGCCAAGAGCCACGACTCGTTCTGCCCGATCGGGCCGTGGATCGACACCAGCTTCGACCCGACCGCGGTGCGGGTCCGGGCCCTGGTCAACGGCCGGACCAAGCAGGACGGCAACACCCGCGACATGATCTTCGACGTGGCCACCATCGTCTTCTTCGTGTCGCACGTGATGACGCTGGTGCCCGGTGACGTGATCCTCACCGGCACCCCGGACGGCGTCAGCCCGATCGTGGACGGCGACACGGTGACCATCGCCATCGACGGCCTCGGCGAACTCGTCAACCCGGTTCGTGCCCGGTGAGCGCCGCCACTGGCTCCGACATCCGGGTCCGGTTCTGCCCGTCGCCGACCGGCGTTCCGCACGTCGGCCTGATCCGGACCTGCCTGTTCAACTGGGCATTCGCCCGCCACCACGGTGGCAGCTTCGTCTTCCGGATCGAGGACACCGACGCCGCGCGCGACACCCAGGAGTCCTACGAGATGCTGCTGGACACCCTGAGGTGGTTCGGCATGGACTGGGACGAGGGTCCCGAGGTGGGCGGACCCTACGGCCCGTACCGGCAGAGCGAGCGGCGCGAGATCTACCGCGACGTGGTGAGCCGACTGCTGGCGGCCGGGCACCTGTACGAGTCCTACAGCACCGTGGAGGAGACCGAAGCCAGGCACCGGGCGGCCGGCCGCGACCCGAAGCTGGGCTATGACAACCACGACCGCGAACTGACCGACCAGCAGCGGGCCGCCTTCCATGCCGAGGGCCGCGAACCGGTGCTGCGGCTGCGGATGCCGGCCGAGGACATCGGCTGGCAGGACCTGGTGCGTGGTGAGATCCGCTTCCTCACCAGCACGGTGCCGGACTTCGTGGTGGTCCGCGCCAACGGCGAACCGCTGTACACCCTGGTCAATCCGGTCGACGACGCGATGATGCGCATCACCCACGTGATCCGGGGCGAGGACCTGCTGCCCTCCACGCCGCGCCAGATCGCGCTGTACCGCGCCCTGATTGACATCGGCGTCGCCGAGTTCGTCCCGGAGTTCGGACACCTGCCCTACGTGATGGGCGAGGGCAACAAGAAGCTGTCCAAGCGCGATCCGCAGGCCTCGCTGTACCGCTACCGCGACGAGGGCTACCTGCCCGAAGGGCTGATCAACTATCTGGCACTGCTCGGCTGGTCGATCGCCGAGGACCGCGACATCTTCACCCCGGCCGAGTTGGTCGCCGCCTTCGACGGCAGCAAGATCTCGACGAACCCGGCACGGTTCGACCCGAAGAAGTGCCTGGCGATCAACGCCACCCACGT
>JAVEEO010000065.1 GCA_030840415.1 Pseudonocardiales bacterium
ACCGGAATGGACAACTGGGTCAAGGCATTCTCCGACGAGATGCATCTCAAGACCAACAAGTACCCGATGATCTACACGACCTTCGGCTGGTGGAACACCTGCACCGCCAACTCCGCCGCGTTCGCCACCACCAATCCGTTCTGGCTGGCCAGCTACACCAGCACCCCGCCGGCCTCGATCCCGGCCGGCACGGCCACCTGGACGCTCTGGCAGAGCGCCTCGTCGGGCACCTTCCCCGGCGGTCAGGACCAGTTCAACGGCCCCTACAGCCAGCTGCTGGCGCTGGCCACCAATGCCGACTAGGTCCAAAACTGCCAGACGTCGTTGACAGCCTGGGCTCGGGCGCGCGGCGGCGCGTCCGTTCGGCACCGCAATAGCCCGGTTTGGAAAGCTGCCTGCCGTCGACTACGGTCACAGCACCGAACCGTTTTGTCCGGTAGATGCGCCACTCGGGCGCTTGATGAAGGAGGTCACCGGTGCAGCACCGCGAACTCGGCACCCAGGGATTGCGTGTCTCTGCCCTCGGACTCGGCACGATGGGCCAGACCTTCACGTCCACCGCCAGCGACGAGCAGCAGCGCGCGGCCACGATCCGCCGAGCTCATGAACTCGGCATCGACTTCTTCGACACGGCAGAGATCTACGGATTCGGCACCGGCAGCAGCGAGATCCTGCTGGGCAACGCCCTGAAGGAGGTTCGCGACGAGGTCGTCCTCGCCACGAAGTTCGGGTTCGACATGAAGGTCGAACCCATGGGCTCAGCGTCGAACAGCCGGCCGGAGAACATCCGCGCCGCCCTGGAGAACAGCCTGCGGTACCTGCAGACCGACCGGGTCGACCTCTACTACCAGCACATCGCAGATCCGGCGGTGCCGGTCGAGGAAGTCGCAGGCGTGATCGGTGAGCTGATCGCGGAGGGCAAGGTCCTGTACTTCGGACTGAGCAACGTCGGACCCCAGTACGTCCGGCGCGCGCACGCCGTGACGCCGGTCACCGCCCTGCAGTACGAGTACTCCATCTTCGAGCGCGAGGTCGAGAGCACCCTGCCGGTCCTGCGCGAGCTCGGCATCGGCCTCGTGCCCTGGTCGCCGCTCGGCAAGGGCTTCCTCACCGGCGACGTCAAGCCCGCCAGCGAGTACCCCGCCGACGACATGCGCGGCTTCGACGATCGCTGGCAGGGACAGAACTACGACGTCAACCTGCGCGCAGTGCAGCAGCTCAAGGAGCTCGCAGCCGAGAAGGGCATCACGGCGGCTCAACTGGCGCTGGCTTGGCTCCTCGCGCAGGGCGAGGACATCGTCCCGATCCCCGCGACCCGAAGCGCGGCCCGGCTCGCGGAGAACGTTGCCGCCGTCGACGTGCGGCTCGAGGCCGACGACCTCACTCGCATTCGCGAGATCCTGCCCGAGGGCTCAGCCGGGGACCGCGTACCGGCCGCCATGGCCGAACGCATGCCGGCCTGACAGGAACTGCCTGGCGTGCAACGGCCGCCTAGCCGTACTGACCACTGACGTCGGTGACGGGGTTGCGCAGCAACGGAATCAGGATGGCCAGCGCCACCGCCTGCGCCGCGACGATGAACAGCGTCGCAGCGGTGGTGCCGTGCTCGTACAGCCAGCCGATCAGCACGGCGCCGGCCAGCCAGGCCAGGCCGTAGACGGCGGTGAACGTCCCGTAGCCGGCGCCCCGCCGGTGGGCGGGCACCAGGTCGGCGACCGCGGCCCGCATGGTCGAGTCGTGCACTCCCATGCCGACACCCCAGACCACCGCGCCGGCCACGAACAGCCCGGTGCTGGTGGCGAAGGACAGCAGCGGCACCACCGCGGCCAGCCCGGGCAGCACCAGCAGCCCGCGCAGCCCCACCCGGTCATAGATCCGGCCGAAGGCGACCGCCGCCACCGACGCGGCGGCCATGGCCAGGGCGTAGAGCACCGGCACCAGCGACGGGCTGAGCAGCCGCCGGCTGGCCAGATGGAAGGCCAGCAGCGCCCAGGTGGCGAAGCCGAACATGGTGGCGGCCGAGAACGCCGCGTAGTGCCAGAACTGCCGGGGCAGCCCGCCGCCCAGCCGTAACCGCTTCTTCTCCGACACCTGCGCCGCCGGTTCCCACGCCAGCGGGTCCGGCGCCCGGGACCACAGCCGGGTCAGCGCGAGCAGTGCCAGCGCGCCCGGCACCGCGAGCAACCCGAACGCCAGCCGGTAGTCCCCGCCCAGGCCCAGGGCGGCCGCGATCAGCAGCGGCCCGGCCATCGCGCCGACCTGGTCCATCGCCTCGTGCAGGCCGAAGGCATAGCCCCGGCCGAGGTCGGCGGAGGCGTGCGCCAGCATGGTGTCGCGAGCCGGGGTACGGACGGCCTTGCCGACCCGTTCGCCGTTGTACAGCAGGCCGGCCGCCGCCAGGTTGCCGGTCAGCGCGACCAGCGGCACGCAGACCGCGGTCAGCGCATAGCCGATCAGGGTCTGCGGCCACGGCTTGCCGGTCCGGTCCGACAGCCGCCCGGTGAACAGCCGCAGCACCAGCGCGGCCGCCTCGCCGGCCCCGGTGACCAGCCCGACCACCAGCGCCGACGCCCCCAGCGAACCCAGATAGGGCCCGATCACCGACCGGGCGCCTTCGTAGACCATGTCGGCCAGCGCCGACACGACGCCGAAGCCGATCACGAACCGCAGCGGCGAGATCCGGTTCGGCGCGGTGGTGGGGCCGGCGGGGTGGGCCATGCCCGTCAGCGCTGGCCCGTCAGGTAGGCCGACTGGGCCAGTTCGAAGAGCCGCTCGACATCGCGCAGCGCGATCGCCGCCGCGAGGGCGGTAGTGGCCGACAGGCCGGCCAGGACAGCGACCCGCCACAACTGCAGCCGGGGGGCCGGGGCGTGCAGCGCGCGCACCCGGGCGGCCAGGTCCGACGCGGCGGCGGCCAGTGCGGGCACCGCCGGCCGGCGGTCGGTGGCGGCGCGGGTCAGCGCGGCGGCGACGGTGCCGCGCTGGCACACCAGGGCCGCGTCCTCGTCCGCCCACCGCTCACACGCCAGCGCCAGGGCCGCGGGCAGCCTGCCCAGCAGCGGATTCACCGACACCACCAGCGCCGCCAGGCTCTGGTGCAGGTGATGATGGTGCGCCAGGTGGGCGTGCTCGTGGGCCAGCAGGGCCCGGCGCTGGCCGGCGTCCAGGCCGCGCAGCAGCGCGCTGGTGGCCACGATCCGGCCGGGCCGGCCCGGGACCGCGAAGGCCTGCCTGTCAGCGCTGTCGACCACGGCCAGCTCGCTGCCGGTGTCCGGAAACGCCCGGGCCAGCCGGTAGGCCTCGCGCACCGCCGCCAGGCGCCGCGCGCCGGTCCGCAGGAAGCCGACCGCGAACACCGCGACCGCGACCACGGCCAGCGCGCCGGCCGGTGCGGCCAGCGGCTCGTGCGTGCGCAGGAAGTCATCCGACCAGTGCCCGCGCCGCTCCAGGACGGGAGTCTGGGCGAGGAAGAACAGCCCCAGCAGGCCCAGCGACGCACTCGACGCGGCGGCGCTCACCAGCCCGCCGCCGGACAGCAGCCAGGTCGCGACGGCCGGCGGCAGCCGGCGGGCCAGCGCCGGCGCCAGCAGCCCGAACAGGCCGGAGCAGACCAGCGGCAGGTACATCGACAGCTCCATCAGCTGCCACCGCGTTGCCGGTGCAGCAGGGCGGCCAAGGTGGCCTCGTCCTCCGGCGCGAGGCTGCCCAGGAACCGGGCCAGTACCGCGGCGCGGTCGCCACCCTTGTCGAGCAACTCCTGCATCCGGTGCGCGGCCATCCCGGCGTCGTCGAGCACCGGCGTGTAGGCGTGCGCCCGGCCGGCAGCCTCCCGGCGGACGGCGC
>JAVEEO010000090.1 GCA_030840415.1 Pseudonocardiales bacterium
TCTAAAACGAGCGAGGCCGAGTCAAAGGCGAGCGTCGGCATCCCTCTTAAGGGCGGAACTTTAGGTATGGAGTCTTTAGTTCGTTCCGCTGAAGGTTCCAGCCGCGAGGTGGTTCGCAGAGCGGTGATACAAAGTACCTTTCGTGATCTACGCACAGGTGGCAGAGACGATATTTATCTTGTGAAGGATGATAGGACGGAATCACGCCGTCGCCTATGGAATTTTAGCACCGTCGGAGAGTTGAAGCCACGGTTGCGGGCCCTGATTAAGGACGGTTCAGTCCTTAAAACTGATGCTATTGAGCGCGGAGATATTCTTGAGTTGGAGGTTGTACTAGAGGCAGATGGCACGTATAAGCTTGTCAGCGCGCTTGCATCGATCTTCGAAATTGTTGAGGGACGCGAAGCAATGTTCGGTATTCCTTCGAGTACCTTCGAGACGGCCTTGCCGTTGGTAGAGGTCGTTAATCGGCTACTCGTGGGCCTCGTTCCTATCCGAGGTGTCAGCACAAAATTCAAACTCATAGAAATCGACGGCATCGACTACATAGTTGATCGTAAGATACTACAAGATGGCAGCCAGATCCTAGCTGAAAGTCGACCGTTTGAGATCGTGGGTGTAACAGAGTTTAAGTCTTATTGGCGTGACTTGCGAAGGGTGCTTTTCACTGATTCAGCGTATACAGCATACGTGCGGGTTGAGTCAGGCCTTCGCGTCGATTGGAACCCGGTCAAATTAGCAGACGTCCTGCGCTCAATTGGCTTAGATATCGAACACATTATCAAGACACTGCCAGATAGTTTCACCGCCGCGAGCGGACCTACCCCAATCTTTGATGAAAATCTGTTCCATGGTCCCTCTGAGAATTTCGAAGCGTTTGGCCGACAGTTGGCGAGCACTAATAATATCGATCTACCCGATGAGGTTTTGCTGCCAGCCGTTGAGCGTGCCGTCGGTCATCTGACTGGCAACGCGACCTTCGATCGTCGGCGTGAAGCCTTCGATCTTATCGTAGAGGCCGTTGAGGGAAGAGCGGGCTTTGAACTGGATCGAGAAGCCATTCGAGAACTTCGAGCACTGAATGTGCTGCAATCAGATAGCGCGGCAGGTAAGGGTTCTAGCTCGACGACCGATGAGCTTGGCGCTCGTGAGGATCCGCAGCGGCGTACGGATGAAAATCAATCGAAAAACAAGCTGGAGGTGGAGTTTGTTGCGATCTACTGGTGATTATGTTGCTGAGATGAAGGCAATCTGAAGGCGCATCCCTAATAGCTGCGCTAAGCCAGCCCGTCGATAGGTGAACTTATAGCGCACCCATGCCGGTCTCGACCTGGGTGGGCGCCACCGGCGTCCGGCCGCTGGTGCGGCGTTGCCGTCCCTCGACGTAGCCGGCCAGCGCGGACAGCGCCGAGTTGATCACGATGTAGATCACGGCCACCGCGAGGTAGAGCTGCAACGGGTTGCGCAGGAACTGCACCAGTTGGCCGCCGGTGCGCAGCAACTCGGCATAGCCGATCACGAAGCCCAGCGAGGTGTCCTTGAGCAACACCACCAGCTGGCTGATCAGGGCCGGCAGCATCACCCGCACCGCCTGCGGCAGCAGCACCAACCGCAGCGTCTGGCCGCGGCCGAGCCCGATCGCATAGGCGGCCTCGGTCTGGCCCTTGGGTACCGACAGCACCCCGGCCCGGACGATCTCGGCGATCACCGCGCCGTTGTAGAGGGTCAGGGCCAGCACCAGCGCCCAGAGCGCCGGCAGGTCGGTGTGCGTGACCTGTGGCCAGGCCAGGAACAGCGCGAAGATCAGCAGCAGCAGCGGAACGGCGCGGAAGAACTCGATGACCGCCACCGCCGGCAGCCGGATCCACCGCCGGTGCGAGAGCCGGCCGAAGGCCAGCAACACCCCGAGCACCGCCGCGAGCACCATCGCGTACCCCGCGGCGATCAGGGTGTTCTTCAGCCCGTCCCACAATCGCTGGTAGAGCTGCGGCTCGGTGAGGAACGGCTCGTACTTGGCGTAGTCGAACTGCCCGTTGGCCGCCAGCCGCCGGGCGGCCAGCCCCAGTACCAGCAGCAGCACCAGGCCGCCGGCGATGCTGGCGATCAACACCCGCCGCCGGGCCCGCGGGCCCTGGACGTCGTAGAGCACCGGGGCGCTCATCGGCCGGCCGACACGGCGCGCTCGAGCAGGCCGAACAGGAACGCGCTGAGCAGCGCGAGCACCAGGTAGCCGACCGCCGTGGCGGCGATGATCGGCAGCACCGAGTCGCCGAACTTCTGGATCAGCTGGTTCATCGCCTGGATGCCCTCGAAGATGAAGAACGCCGAGGCGATCGAGGTGTTCTTCAGCAGCGCGATGAACACGCTGGCCAGTGGCGGCACGATGTTGGCGAAGGCCTGCGGCAGCACCACCAGGCGAAGCGTCTGGGAGAACGTCATCCCGATCGAGCGGGACGCCTCGGCCTGGCCGGCCGGCACCGAGTTGATTCCCGAGCGCACCGCCTCGGCGACGAACGCCGCCGTGTAGACGGTCAGCGCGAGCAGCGCGAAGCGGAAGAACGACAGCTTGACGTCGACCTCGGGCAGTCCGAAGACCACCAGGAAGAACACCACCGTCAGCGGGGTGTTGCGCACCAGCCGGACGTAGGTCGCTCCGGCCCAGCGCAGCGGCGGGACCGGCGAGACCCGCATCGCGGCGATCAGGGTGCCGAGGATCAGCGCCCCGATCGCCGCGAGCAGCGTCAGCGAAACCGTCGTCCGGAAGCCCCGTAGGAAGACGTCGAGGTTGTCGAGGACATCGTTCATCGAAGGCGATTCATCGCGGAACGGCTTTCTCCGAAAAGGCGGTGCCGGCTAGTTGTCGCAGCCGCGCGGCTCGGGCAGCGTGGGAGTCTCCTGGATCACCTTGCCGGCGGTGGCCTTGAAGGCCTTCTCGTAGCTGCCGTCGGCGACCGCGTCCTTGAGCGTCTGGTTGATCCAGTCGCAGAACGGCTCCTGGCCTTCGGGGATACCGATGCCGTAGGGCTCGGAGGAGAACGGCTTGCCGACCAGTTCGAACTTGTCCTTGGCCTCGCTGACGTAGCCGGAAAGGATCACGTTGTCGGTCGTCACCGCGTCCACCTGGCCGTTGGCGAGAGCGTCGCGGCACTTGGAGTAGGCGTCGACCAGCAGCAGTTCGGAGGTGGACAGCCCGTACTTCTCCTGCACGGTGGCCGCCGGGGTGGAGCCGCTTACCGAGCAGGTCTTCTTGCCCTTGAGCGCCTCCGGGCCGGTGATCTGCTTCGGGTTGCCCTTGGCGACCAGGATGTCCTGGCCGGCCACGAAGTACGGCCCGGCGAAGTCGACGACCTTGTCCCGCTTGTCATTGATCGTGTAGGTGGCGACCACCATGTCGACCTTCTTCTGCTGGAGGAAGGGCTCGCGGTTGGCGGACACCGACTCGACGAAGGTGATCTTGTCCTCGGCGATGCCGAGCTTGGCGGCAATGATCTTGGCGATCTCGACGTCGAAGCCCTCGGGCTTGCCGGACAGGCCCTTGAGCCCGAACAGCGGCTGGTCGAACTTGGTGCCGACGGTGATCTTGCCGGCCGCGGCGAGGTCGGCCATCCGGGAACCGGCGGCGAAGCTCGGCTTGGCGACCGGGGTAGTGATCTTGTCGTTGTTCTTGTCGCCGCCGCACGCGGTCAGGCCCAGCACCAGCGCGAGGGCCGGAAGGGCGGAGATCAAAGGTAGGGAGCGCATCGGAAAGTCCTTCTCTGGCTCGGAACCGGCCGGCGGGGGCCGGTCAGTGGGTAAGGATCTTGGACAGGAAGTCCTGGGTACGAGCGGATTCGGGTGCGGTGAAGAACTTCTCCGGCTCGGCCTGCTCGACGATCCGGCCCTCGTCCATGAACACCACCCGGTCGGCGGCCCGCCGGGCGAAGCCCATCTCGTGGGTCACCACGATCATCGTCATGCCGCTCTTGGCCAGCGACGTCATCACGTCGAGGACTTCGTTGATCATCTCGGGGTCCAGGGCCGAGGTGGGCTCGTCGAACAGCATCACCATCGGGTCCATCGCCAGCGCGCGGGCGATGGCGACCCGCTGCTGCTGGCCGCCGGACAGCTGGGCGGGGTCCTTGTCGGCCTGGGCGGCGATGCCGACCCGGGTGAGCAGTTCCCGGCCGCGTGTCTCGGCCGCGCCGCGCTTGATGCCCTTGACCTTGACCGGGCCGAGCAGCACGTTCTCCAGCGCGGTCTTGTGCGCGAACAGGTTGAAGGACTGGAACACCATGCCGACCTTGGCCCGCAGTTGAGCCAGTTCCTTGCCCTCGGCCGGCACCGGCCTGCCGTCGATGGTGATGGTGCCCGAATCGATCGTCTCGAGCCGGTTGATGGTCCGGCACAGCGTCGACTTGCCAGAACCGGACGGCCCGAGCACGACCACCACCTCGCCGCGATCGACGGTGAGGTCGACGTCCTTGAGCACGTGCAGCGCCCCGAAGTGCTTGTTGACGCTCGACAGGACGACCAGGGGGCTGGGCGTGGCAGCGGTGGGCGTGCTCATCTGGCTCTCACGCTGGCCACACTAACCCTCGGCCGCGCCGTCGCGGCAGACCCGTCGGGGGGCGCAACGGCGATCGTGACCCGACCGTTGTGGGCGGTCTGGGAGGTTAGCGGCCGATCTTGCTGGGGCGGCTGCGCCACCAGTGCACGGCGGTCGGCAGCAGCGAGAGCACCACCACGGTGACCAGGATCAGGTCGATCTTGGGAGCGACGGTGTTGCGCACGAACTCGATGTGGCCCAGCGCCCGGCCCAGCAGCAGCACGCCGTCG
>JAVEEO010000108.1 GCA_030840415.1 Pseudonocardiales bacterium
TGTACTGGGCCTCCATGCCGTACTGCGACGGGTCGAAGTTCTCCTCGGCCAGCGCACCCTCGTTGGCCTGCTTCAGCGACAGCGAGATCCGGCGGCGCTCCAGGTCGATGTCGATGACCTTGACCAGCAGCTCGTCGCCGACGTTGACGACCTGCTCCGGGATCTCGACGTGGCGCTCGGCCAGCTCGGAGATGTGCACCAAGCCCTCGATGCCGTCCTGAACCCGGACGAAGGCGCCGAACGGAACCAGCTTGGTGACCTTGCCGGGCACGACCTGGCCGATGGCATGGGTGCGGGCGAACTGGCGCCACGGGTCTTCCTGGGTGGCCTTGAGCGACAGCGAGACCCGCTCGCGGTCCAGGTCGATGTCGAGCACCTCGACGGTGACCTCCTGGCCGACCTCGACCACCTCGGACGGGTGGTCGATGTGCTTCCAGGACAGCTCGGAGACGTGCACCAGGCCGTCGACGCCGCCGAGGTCGACGAACGCGCCGAAGTTGACGATCGAGGACACCACGCCGGTGCGCACCTGGCCCTTGGCCAGCTTGTTGAGGAAGTCGCTGCGGACCTCGGACTGGGTCTGCTCCAGCCACGCGCGGCGCGAGAGCACCACGTTGTTGCGGTTCTTGTCCAGCTCGATGATCTTGGCCTCGAGCACCTTGCCCACGTAGGGCTGCAGGTCGCGCACCCGGCGCATCTCGACCAGCGACGCCGGCAGGAAGCCGCGCAGGCCGATGTCGATGATCAGGCCGCCCTTGACGACCTCGATGACGGTGCCCTCGACGACCTCGTCGCGGTCCTTCTTCTCCTCGATCGTGCCCCAGGCGCGCTCGTACTGCGCGCGCTTCTTGGACAGGATCAGCCGGCCCTCCTTGTCCTCCTTCTGCAGGACCAGGGCCTCGATCTCATCTCCCACGGAAACGACCTCGGACGGGTCGACGTCGTGCTTGATGGACAGCTCACGGGACGGGATGACGCCCTCGGTCTTGTAACCGATGTCGAGCAGCACCTCGTCGCGGTCGACCTTGACGATGGTGCCTTCGACGATGTCGCCGTCGTTGAAGTACTTGATGGTGAGATCGATTGCCGCCATGAAGTCTTCGGCGGAGCCGATGTCGTTCACTGCAACCTGCGGGGTGGTGCGAGTCGGATCGATTGTGGACGTCATGTAGTGGGTTGGTCCTGACAGTTTCTAGGCGGGCGCGGGGCGAGTCCGGTTCGAGCAGTCTCGGGCCGGCTTTCATACGGCCGGCTAGAGGTGAACGAGTGGCCTACTCCATGTCGAGGCCACAGACCTGTTCCGCAGGCTCCAAGCCTACTCCAGAGCCCTGTCCGCGCGGAAATCCGGCGGTGCAGCGGTCGCGGACAGCGTGCCGAATGCGATGCCCGAGGTGGCACGGCTGCCGCCTCCGGATCCCTGCCGCCGCCGGGCGCGGTCACCGGGCCTAGATTCTGCGGGGTGGGCACCGAATCCGAACTCGGCACGGTCGGGGTCAGCCGGCGGGCCGTCGACGCCGCCGAGTCGGCCCGGGCCAACCGGCGCTGGTGGGACGCCGACGCCGACGACTACCACGCCGAGCACGGTGACTTCCTCGGCCGCGCGGACTTCGTCTGGGGCCCGGAGGGGCTGCGCGAGGAGCAGGCCCGGCTGCTCGGCCCGGCCGGCTCACTGGCCGGCCGGCAGATCCTCGAGGTCGGCGCCGGCTCGGCGATGTGTTCGCGCTGGCTGGCCGGCCAGGGCGCCCGGCCGGTGGCGCTGGACGTCTCGGCCGGCATGCTGCGCCACGCCGTCGCGGCCGGGGCCGAGACCGGCACCCGGGTTCCGCTGGTGCAGGCCGACGCCCAGCGCCTGCCGTTCGGCGCCGGCTCGTTCGACCTGGCGTTCAGCGCCTTCGGTGCCGTTCCGTTCGTGGCCGACTCGGCCGCGGTGATGGCCGAGGTGGCCCGGGTGCTGCGGCCGGGCGGCCGGTGGGTGTTCGCGGTCAGCCATCCGATCCGGTGGGCCTTTCCGGACTCGCCGGGCCCGGACGGGCTGACCGCCACCATGTCCTACTTCGACCGCAGCCCGTACGTGGAGTTCGACGCCGCCGGCGAGGCCACCTACGTCGAGCAGCACCGGACACTGGGCGACCGGGTCCGCGAACTGGTGGCCGCGGGCCTCACGCTGCTGGACCTGATCGAACCGGAATGGCCGGACGAACTGGAGCGGGAGTGGGGTCAGTGGTCGCCGCTGCGCGGCCGGCTGCTGCCCGGCACCGCGATCTTCGTCACCGAGTCGCGCCGGACCTGACCGCCGGCTCGCCAGGGGCGGCCCGGTGCCCGTTACCGCCCGCACGCCGGTACAGCAGGAACGCCCCGACCAGCGCGGCCAGCCCGACCAGCAGCAGGACCAGCGGCAGCACCAGCGTGACCAGCCGCAGGCTGTTCCGGCCGTCCTTGGCCTGCTTGGCCTGGTAGTCGATGGAAGCCTGGTCGAAGGTCAGGGTGCTGTCCAACGCCACCGAGCCGTCGGGGAAGTTGCGCTTCTGTACCTCGATGCCCTTGACGATCACGCCGGTCAGCGGCTCGATCCACACCGTCCGGGTATCGGAATAGGTACCCGGGATGTCCTTGCCGATCGGCAGGTCGAGGGTGGGGATGACCGCCTCGTACTTGTACATGGTCATGCCGTGGATCTTGTCGGTGCCGATGAAGCGGGCGTCCGGCGCCTGCCGCGAGATCGGGTCGAAGAACTTGTAGCTGACCTTCTTGGCATGGAAGGGCCACTTGTAGGTCAGGCCGGTGTGGGTGGCCGAGGTGTCGCCGTTGATGTTGGTGGCGTACCTGGGGTCGTTGCTCGACTCGGCGCTCTTGCGGTCGGCGGCAACCCGGTCCGTGGTCTGGTCGAGCAACCGGTGCTGGGCGTCGTGGGAGTCCACACACGGCATCGGCGGGTTGTCGACGTCCTTGACCACGCAGAGGCTCTCCTCGATCACCGTCACCTTCGAGTCCGAGGCGGCCGAGTCGGTGAGCACCTTGCGCACCGCCCGCAGCGGCACGTCCTCCACCTTGCCGGTCTCGGCGTTGAACAGCTTCGCCGGGCCGGTGGCAACCTGGGTGATGTCGAGGTTCAGCGGGGTCTTCTCCACCCGCGAAGGCACGTAGAACCGGAACAGGCCTGCGGCCAGCAGGCCGAACACGCCGAGGCCGACGAGTACAGCAATCAGAGTCTTGCGCACAGCGTGCGTCCCCTTACAGTGTGCGAGCGGTTGGCCGACGCTACCAGCGAGTAGGGCAGGTCCGTAGCATCTGCGCGAAACATGCGGGCACGTCGCGCGCCCGCGGAGGAGGCCGAGTCGGTGAGCAGCCATCGCGGGCTGGAACGACTGCCGGCCGTCACCGGCTATCGGCTGGGCCTGGTGTGCCTGTTGGCCGGCCAGGCGGCATGGTGCTGGTGGCTGTCCGCGCGAGGTTGGTTCTACCAGGACGACCTGTCGGCGCTGGACGAGGCCGACGGCCGGCGGCTGGGCTGGCGATTCCTGACCATGCCGGTCAACGACCACCTGGTGCCGGGGTACCGGCTGGCGTTCTGGCTGCAGAGCGCCGTCGACCCGTTGAACTACCAGAACACCGTGGTGGTCCGGGTGCTGCTGCAGACAGTGGCCGTCGGGCTGCTGTACCGGCTGTTGGTGCTGCTGTTCGGGCGCCGCCCGGGTGTCCTCGCCGTTCTCGCGCTCTACGCCGTCAACCCGCTGATCGTGGCCAACCTGACCTGGCTGACCACCGCGGCCTGCCTGGTGCCGGCCGAGATCGCCGCCATCCTGGCGCTGGATTGCCACGTCCGCTACGCCGTCACCGGCCGGCTGCGGTGGGCCGCCGGGGCCGGCGCCGCGCTGCTGGCCGGGATGTGCTTCTGGGAGAAGACCGCCATCATCGGCGTCGTTCTGCCGGTGCTGTCACTGGGGTACCTGAGCTCCGGACCGATCCGCGGCCGGCTGGCCGAGCAGGTCCGGCACTGGCGCGGCTGGCTGCTGACGGCTGTCCCGCCACTGCTGTTCGTCGGGTACTTCTTCGGCCGCCACTACGGCGGTTCGGCGCGCGGCATCGGTGCCGGCGACCTGCTGGAGGTGAACCGGACGGCCTGGCTGCGACTGGTGGCGCCGGCGCTGTTCGGTGGCCCGTGGAGCTGGTTCGACGCCGGCAACGCCTACGTGTCGTGGTCCTCGCCCAGCACCACCGCGGTGGTGATCAGCCAGTTCGGCTTCCTGCTGCTGGTGGTGCTCGGCTGGCGCCGGACCGGTGCCCGCTCGCTGGTCGGCTGGTCGATCCCCGCGCTGTCGGTGGTGCTGGGCACCACCCTGGTCTCGATCGGCCGGTTCTTCGCCTTCGGCGACCTGGTGGCCGTGACGATGCGCTACAGCTACGACTTCGCCCTGGTGCTGGCGCTGGGAGCGGCGCTGGCGCTGCTGCCGACCACCCCGGCGGCGATCGCCAACCGGGCCCTGGGAGGACACCCCGTCGAGACAGGCCCCGGCAACCCGGCACCCGCCGAGACGGCCCCTGGCCCCGCGGGCGCCGACCGGGGGCGGTCAGCGTCCGGCCGTTACCGTCTCGCCCTGGCCGCCGCCGCCTGCCTGGCGCTGCTGGTCAGCAGCGCCGTCTCCACCCTGCGGTTCGAGCACCGCTGGTTGCAGAACCCGACCAAGCCCTACCTGGACCGGCTCGCAGCCAACCTCGCGGCAGCCGGCCCCGCGGTCAACCTCTACGACACTCCGGTGTCGACCAGGGTGGTCCCGTACTTCTTCGGGCCGACCATGCACCTGTCCCGCCTGCTGAGCTGGACGGACGCCAGGGTCCGGTTCGACCAGACCGACAGCGCCCCGCTGCTGGTCGACCTGGAGGGCAACCTGCAGGCCGCCAACCTGTTGCCGGCGGCCTACGGCGTGCTGCCGCCGGGCCAGACCTGTGAGGTGCTGGCACACGGGGTCGGCACCTGGCGGGTGCCCCTGACCAAGCGACTACCGTACGGCGAGGGCTTCCTGCGGCTGGAGTACTTCCAGCAGCGGGCCAGCACCATGACCGTCCAGGTCGAGGACGCCTCCGGCCGGCTGATGAACCCGACGACAGGAAGCAGGGTGAGCTTTCCGGTGACCCTCGGAGCCCAGCTACTGAGGTTGCCGCCGTCGGAAGCCGTCGCGGTCGTCTTCCGGAGCGAGAGCGCGGCCATGAACATCTGCATCGGCGCCATCGTCATCGGCGCCCCGTTCGCGCCCGCGAGATGACCAGCGCGCAGGCGGCCGTCCTGGTGCCGCGCCGGTTCGCCGCGCTGGACGGCATGCGGGCGCTGGCCGCCTACGGCGTGCTCGCCACCCATGCCGGCTTCAACAGCGGCCGATCGCTGGACGCCGGCCCGTTCGCCCCGCTGCTGGCCCGGCTGGACTTCGGGGTCACGGTGTTCTTCCTGCTGTCGGGCTTCCTGCTCTATCGCCCGTTCGCCGCCGGCGCGCTGACCGGTGGCCCGATGCCGAGCGTGCGCCGGTTCTACCTGCGCCGGGCGCTGCGGATCCTGCCCGCGTACTGGCTGGCGGTGCTGGTGACCCTCAGCTGGCTGTCCAACCGCACCGCCGACCGCGGCGACTACGCCAGCTACCTGCTGCTGATCCAGACCTACAACCACCACAACCTGGACCCGAGCCTGACCCAGATGTGGACGCTGGCGGTCGAGATCTCCTTCTACGCCGTGCTGCCGCCGCTCGCGCTGCTGGCCCGGGGCCGGGGCCGGGGCGGTCAGTCGGCCGTCCGGCATCAGCTGGCACTGCTGGCGGCCCTGGTCGCCGTCGCCATCGGCAGCGACCTGCTCGCCCATCACGGGTCGGCCACCAGCCTCGAAAGCCTGATCTGGCTGCCCGCCAACCTGGACTGGTTCGCAGCCGGCATGGCGTTGGCGCTGCTGTCCTGCCTGTCCTCGACCGCCATGGCAACCGGCTGGACGGCCCGGACCGCCCGGCTGGCACGGGAACTGGCCACCGCGCCGGGCACCTGCTGGGTCATCGGCGGCCTGCTGTTCTGGCTGGCCTCGCTGCCGCTGGGCGGCCCCCGCAACCTGCTGGTACCCACCGGCTGGGAATGGACCATCAAGCACTGGCTCTACGCCTTCGCGGCACTGGCGCTGCTGCTGCCGCTGACCCTCGGCTCCGGCGGCCTGCTCGGCAGGCTGCTGTCCAGCCCGCCGATGCAACTACTCGGGCAGCTGTCCTACGGCGTCTACCTGTGGCACCTGCCGCTGCTGCTGGCCATTCAGCGCGGGCTCGGCCAGCACACCTTCGGCGGTCATTTCACCGAGTTGTTCGTGCTCACCGCGCTGGCCGCCACCGGGGTGGCCGCGCTGTCCTGGTTCGGGATGGAGCGCCGGCTGCTGCGGCTGGGCTCGTTGCGGTCCCGGCCCGGCGGGGGTAGCCAGCAGGCGGCCGCGGCCAGCAGTAGCGCCGCACCGCACCCCAGCTGAACGAACCAGCTGTCCGAGGCCGAGTGGGCCGAACCCGGCGGCAGCAGCGCGGCCAGCAGGCCGAGCACCAGCAGGATCGCGACCGGCAGCCAGGCCGGTGGCCGGCGACCGGTCAGCACCGCGGCCGCCAGGACCAGTGCGGCCAGTGCCAGCCCTGGCAACCCGAGCAGTGCCCAGCCGGCACCGGCGGCGAGCGCCGTCGCGGTCGGCACCCCGATGCCCCCCTCGGCCACCGCCGGCGGCAGTTCCGGGGCTGCGCTGCCCCGCGGCCGCCACCAACACCCCAGCAGCAGCGCCAGCACCGCCAGGACACCGATCAGCAGGCCGGCGGCGAACGGCCGCTGCGGGGCGAAGGTCAACGTCACCGTCCCCAAGCTGCCCGCCGGGATGGCATAACCCTGCTGCCAGCCGTCCAGCGTCACCGCCCGCAGCGGGGTGCCGCCGAGGCTGGCGCGCCAACCGGCGTTGGCGTTCTCCCTGACCACCAGGTAGGAATCCGCGCCGGCTTTGACCTGGACCTGGCGTCGGGTCGGCTGCCAGCTCAGCACCCGGGCGGTGCCCGGATCCGGTGCGGCCTGGTTGAGGGCGGCCACCCCGTCAGCGGTCGCGGTCACCGACTGCGGTGCCACCACCGCGGTGCCGGCCAGCCGCAACCGGTGCGGGCCGGCTGCCAGCCGGACCAGATCGTCGGAGCAGGGGGCGGCCAGCACCGGGCGGCCGGCCAGCGCGTCGGCAACCGGCACCGAGGCCCGCATCGGCAGCGACCGGCCGTCCACCAG
>JAVEEO010000141.1 GCA_030840415.1 Pseudonocardiales bacterium
CGGACCGCCTCGGCGGTGGCCAGCAACGTCGGCGGGTGCAGGACAGCGACCCGCTGGGCGCCGGCGAGCAGGCCGGCCAGCTCGCCGAGCAGGCCGGTGCCGTTGACGACCTCGTAGGACCTGGCCCCGGTCACCGGGATGCGGGTGGGCCCATCAGGCACCGTCATGGCTGCCTGGCCGTCAGCCGGTCGGACAGGTCCGCCGTCACCGCCTCGATGCCACGCCCGCCGGTCTCGACGGTCCAGGTGGCGACCTCGCGGTACAGCGGCTCACGGGCCGCGGCCAGCTCGTCGAGCCGGGCCGCGGCATCACCGGCCAAAAGCGGCCGGTGCCCGGTACCGGCCATCCGCGCCAGCAGCTCGGGGGGCGGGGCGCTGAGCAGCACCACCGGGACGCCCGAGGCAGCCAGGTCCAGCCGTACTGACTCGGTGGTCACCGCACCGCCGCCCAGGGCCAGCACGCCGTCGAAGTTGCCGAGCGCCTCGGCGATCAGCTCGGCCTCCAGTTGGCGGAACACCGGCTCACCCTGCTGGGCGAAGATCTCGCCGACCGAACGTCCGGTCTGGGCCTCGACCAGCGCGTCGGTGTCGGCGAAGGCCGTGCCCAGCCGGTGCGCCAACTCGGCGCCGACGCTGGACTTGCCGCTGCCCGGCAGCCCGACCAGCACCACCCGGGGCGGCATCAGAACCCGGGACCGGACGGCTGGTCGGGCTGCGGACCGGAGCTGAGATCGCGCTCGGTGAGCCGGTCCAGGTAGGCCCGGACGTTGCGGCGGGTTTCGCCGATCGAGTCGCCGCCGAACTTCTCCAGCACCGCCTGCGCCAGCACCAGCGCGACCATGGCCTCGGCGACCACCCCGGCGGCCGGCACCGCGCAGACGTCCGAACGCTGGTTGATCGCCACCGCCGGCTCACCGGTGGCGACGTCCACGGTGGCCAGCGCCCGGGGCACCGTCGAGATCGGCTTCATGGCGGCCCGGACCCGGAGCACCTCGCCGGTGCTCATGCCGCCCTCGATGCCGCCGGCCCGGTGCGAGCGCCGGCGCAGCACCCCGTCGATGCCGCGCTCGATCTCGTCGTGCGCCTTCGAGCCGGGGGTGCGGGCCAGCTCGAAGCCGTCGCCGACCTCGACGCCCTTGATCGCCTGGATGCCCATCAGCGCCGCGGCCAGCCGGGAGTCCAGCCGGCGGTCCCACTGGATGTGACTGCCCAGGCCCGGGGGCAACTGGTGGACCACCACCTCGACCACGCCGCCGAGGGTGTCGCCGGCCCGCTTGGTCGCGTCGATCAGGGCCACCATGGCGGCGCCGGCCTCCTCGTCCAGGCAGCGCACCTCGGAGGCGTCGATCCGCGGACCGTCGCCGGGACGCGGCAGGGTGCCCGGGGGCGCCGCCACCGATCCGATCGCGGTGACATGGCTGAGCACCTCGGCCCCGACGGCCTGGCGCAGGAAGTTCTTGGCCAGCACACCGAGCGCCACCCGGGCCGCGGTCTCGCGGGCGCTGGCCCGCTCCAGCACCGGCCGGGCGTCGTCCAGGTCGTACTTCTGCATGCCGACCAGGTCGGCGTGCCCGGGCCGGGGCCGGGTCAGCGGCTCGTTGCGGGCCTGGGCGGCCAGCACCTCGGGATCCACCGGGTCGGCGGCCATCACGGTCTGCCACTTGGGCCATTCGGTGTTGCCCACCCGAACGGCCACCGGGCCGCCCATGGTCTTTCCGTGCCGGACGCCGCCGGTCAGCTCCACCTCGTCCTGCTCGAACTTCATCCGGGCGCCGCGGCCGTAGCCCAGCCGGCGGCGCGCCAGGTCCAGGCCGATCTCGGTGGTGGTGATCGACACGCCGGCCGGCAATCCCTCCAGGATGGCCGCCAGGGCCTGGCCGTGTGATTCTCCGGCAGTCATCCAGCGCAGCACCTGCAGAGTGTGTCACGCCGACCGGGCGGCCGGACCTCGGCCCGGGCCAGCATCATGGTGGGGTGGACGAGCAGGCCGGCTGGGCGATCGAGGCGTCCAGCCTGCGCGAGGTGCTCACCGACCGGCGGCGGGTGGAGCAGTCGCTGGCCTCGGCGGGGCCGCTGGACCGGCTGTTCCTGCTGGGCCTGCTGGGCCGCACCGAGCAGGGCCTGGCCGAGGCCCGGTCGCTGCTCGACGAACCGGCCACCGGCTCGGACCCCTGGCAACTGCTGCTGCGGCTGGCCGAGCTGCACTGCCTGCGGGCGGACTTCGCGGCGGCCGAGCAATGCCACCGGCAGGCCTGGCGGCACGCGCTGGGCCGGGAGCGGCAGGCCGCCACCCTGCACGCGATCGGGATCCGCCAGTTCGAGCAGGGCGACCGGGACGCCGCGGCGGCCAGTTTCCAGCTGGCGTGGACCCTGCTGAGCCTGTTCGGCGACTCGCCGTTGCGGGCCCGCACGGCTGCCGCGCTGGCACTGGTGCGGGCCGGCGCCGGGATCGAGGAGGCCTTCGACACGGTGATCCTGGCCGGCGGCCGGGGCACTCGGATGCTGGCGGGCGCCAACCCGGCGAACCCGGCCAACCCGGCCAAGCCGCTGCGCAAGCTGGCCGGCTGGCCGATGATCGACCACGTGCTGCTGGCCGGCAGCGCCGCCAGCCGGCAGATCGTGGTCGGCGGCAGCCGGATCGGGATCGGTGAGCCGCTGTTCTGCCGCGAGGAGCCGGCCGGCAGCGGCCCGGTGGCGGCGCTGAGCGCCGGGCTGCGGCACGTGCAGCGACCGGTGGTGCTGGTGCTGGCCGCCGACCTGCCGTTCGTGGCCGGCGCGCTGGGGCCGCTGCGCGCCCTGCTGACCCGCGAGCCCGACGCCGACGCGGCCGCCCTGGTCGAGCCGACCGGACGGATCAACTACCTGGCCGCGGCCTGGCGAACGGCGGCGCTGTACGCGGCCCTGGACCGGCTCGGCGACCCGGCCGGCCGGCCGGTGCGGGCGCTGTACGAGTCGGTGGCGGTCCGCTACCTGCCGGACTTCGACGCCTGGGGCGCGGACTGCGACACCCCGGAGGACCTGCGGCTGGCCGAGAGCCGGATCAGGCGCCGCAGCCCGGGGCGGCTTCCCGAAGCGCAGCTCGCATGGCCTCGACTGGAGCTGCACTCCCCGTCATGAGCTCGACCTGGCGGGCGGCCTGGTGCAGCAGCATGGCGGCGCCGCTGACCACCGGCGCGCCGGCGGCGGCCAGCGCGGCGGCCAGCGGGGTGGGCCACGGGGAGTACACCACGTCCAGCAATGCCTGGCCGGCGTGGAACGGCAGGTCGGCGAACCGGTCGGCCACGCCAGCCGGCAGGGTGGCGATGATCAGGTCGGCGGCCAACCAGGACTGCTCGTCGGCAAGGGAGGCCAGGGTCACCGGCAGCTCCAGCCGGGCGGCGGTGGCCAGCAGCCCGCCGGCCCGGGACGGCTCGCGGACCAGCACGCTGATCCGCTCGAGCGCGGGCCCGGCTGCCAACGCTGCCAGCGCGGCCTGGGCCGTGCCGCCGGCTCCCAGAATGGTGACCGCTCCCCCGACGGGTATCGCCGCCGTCGCGAGCGCGTCCCGGATCCCGATCCAGTCGGTGTTGTCGGCATGCCAGCCGGTGGCGGTCCGTAGCAGCGTGTTGCCGGCCCCGATGGCCGAGGCCTGCGCGCTGGCCGAACTCGCCACCCGCAGCACCTGCCGCTTCAGCGGCATGGTGCAGGAGTAGCCGATCACGTCCTCGCCCGAACGGGCCAGCAGGCCGGCCAGGCCCTGCTCGTCACACTCGATCGCGGTGTAGCGCCAGCCGGTCAGGCCGAGCGCCCGATAGGCGGCCCGGTGCAGCACCGGCGACAGCGAGTGCCCGACCGGCTTGCCCAGCACCGCTGCCGAGCGAGGCGGCACCTAGCAGCCCCAGCCGTTGGCCTTGCACTTGGCCACCGCCGCCGACCAGACGTCCTCGTCGGCGGTGAAGATGTGGTGGCCGGCGGAGTCGGAGACCACGTAGTACAGCCAGTCGCCGGCCGCCGGCTGCACCGCGGCGCGCAGCGAGGCCTCGCCCGGGTTGGACACCGGGGTAGGCGGCAGCCCGGTGTGGGTCCGGACGTTGTACGGCGAGTCCTCGGTGTAGGTCACCGTGTCCGGGTCCTTGCCGGTCAGTGCCACCCCGTACCGGTTCGCCGCGTCGATGCCGATCGGGGTGCCCTTGGCGAGCCGGTTCAGGATCACCCGGGCGACCTTGGGCCGGTCCTGGGCGAACTTGGCCTCGGACTCGACCAGCGAGGCGATGATCAGGGCCTGGTACGGCGTCAACCGCTCGGCCTTGGCTGCCGCCGCGAAACCGAGCTTGCGGTATTCGGCGCCGAACTGACCGGTCAACTGCTGCACCACCTCGTTGGCGGACTGGTCCGGATCGATCTCGTAGGTGGACGGGAACAGGAAGCCCTCAGCGGTCTTCGGGCTCAGCCCCTCGGGCAGGCCGAGGTTGGAGATCTTGGCGGCCGCGGCACGCAGGTCAGCCACCGGCAGGCCGGTCTTGCCGGCCAGCAGGGCCAGGGCCTGCTGCTCGGTGTAGCCCTCGGGAATGGTCACCTGCGAGACCAGCCGGTTGGCCGGGTCGAGGATGGCGGCCAGCGCGGCGTCGCCGGAGGCGCGCAGCGGCACCCGGTACACCCCGGCCTGGATGTCACCGGCCCGGCCGGAGTCCTGGGCGGCGTTGATGAACGCCCGGCTGGACTTGACCACCCCCGCCTTGACCATCGCCGCCGCCACGTCGCTGGCGCCGTCGCCGGGCGAGACCTTCACCCGGGTGAAGCCCTGGCCGGAGCCGCTGTAGTCCGGGGTGTCGAACCGGTGGGCGACCGAGGTGACGATCTTGTAGCTGACCACGATCAGGGCCAGGATGAGCGCTATCGCCACCAACGGGGCGAATCGATTGCGCCGCTTGCGCCTGCGGCGTCGCTGGGATCGCGGGCGCGCACCTGGGATGTGCGGTGCGCCGTCGCGGGGGTCGAACAACGGATGGTCGTCATCCCGCAATTCTTCGATCGAACCCTCCACCTGGCTGTGGCCCTTCCAGAATCCGCTAGTCGAGGTGTTGCTGGGTCGAACCGTCCAGAAAGGACTGCAAGATCTCCACTGCCGCAGCCTGATCCACCACGGACCGGGTACCCCGGCCGCGGCGGCCGCTGGCGGCAAGATTGCGATGCGCGAGCACGGTGGTCAGTCGCTCGTCCACGTAAACTACCGGACGCGGAGCTATTCGCGTCGCCAACGCCCGGCCGTAGTCGCGAGCCTCCTGAACCGCCGGGCCCGATCGGCCGGCCAGCGTGCGGGGCAGCCCGACCACCACCCCGGCCGCCTCGTGTTCGACCAGCAGCGCGTTCAGTTCGTCCAGGTCGCTGCCGGTGCGTCGGTCCCGGCGCAGGGTGGCCACCGGTACCGCCAGCACCCCGCGCGGATCGCTACGGGCCACCCCGACCCGCACCGAACCGACATCGACCCCGAACCACACCCCGGTCGGACGGGCCGGGCCCTCGGAGACATCGCCGTCGTCCGGGCTCATGGCAGCCTCATCGCCGACTGCGCACGCTGAACCCGCGCTCCGCCGGCTCAGCCGCCGGCTGCCGGCTTGTCCGCCGTCGGACTCACCGCCGTGGCGACCTCGCCGGCCGGGCCGGGTGCCACCGCTCCGCCTGGGCCGGCCAGGGCGGCGGGGGTCAGCGCCGTCTCGGAGCCGGCATCGAGACCGGCGGCGGCCCGCAGCGCGGCCTCCTGGGTCGACATCGCCGAGCGGACGTCATCGGCGAAGTCGCGGATGGCGGCACCGAGGTCGGACAGCCCGGCGCCGA
>JAVEEO010000180.1 GCA_030840415.1 Pseudonocardiales bacterium
CGGCTGCGACCCGGCGGCCCCCGAACCCGCCTGTCCGGACGGGCCACATCCGGCCATCGAGCCGGTCACCGTGCCGGCCCGGCTGATCGAGCTTCCGGTCGGCGCATCCGAGGACCGGGTGACCGGCTCGCTGGACCTGGAACGGGCG
Organism: Pseudonocardiales bacterium; assembly: GCA_030840415.1. GTDB lineage: Bacteria > Actinomycetota > Actinomycetes > Mycobacteriales > Jatrophihabitantaceae > Jatrophihabitans_A. The sequence continues at coordinate 149 of JAVEEO010000180.1, forward strand.
CTGGCCCACGGTGTCCGCGCCTTCGAGCCGGGGCTGCTGGCCAGCGCGCACCGGGGGATCCTCTACGTCGACGAGGTGAACCTGCTGGCCGACCACCTGGTCGACGTGCTGCTGGACGCCGCCGCGATGGGCCGCAACCACGTCGAGCGCGACGCCGTCTCGGTCAGCCACCCGGCACGGTTCGTCCTGATCGGATCGATGAATCCCGAGGAGGGCGAGCTGCGGCCGCAGCTGCTGGACCGGTTCGGGCTGACCGTGGACGTCTCGGCCAGCCGGGACCCGGCGGTCCGGGTCGAGGTGGTGCGCCGCCGGCTGGCCGCTGACGCCGATCCTGTCGGGTTCGCCGAGCAGTGGGAGCGCGCCGAGGCCGAACTGGCCGACCAGATCGTGGCCGCCCGGCAACTGCTGCCCGATGTCGAACTCGGTGACGCCGCGCTGCGCCAGATCGCCGAGGTCTGCGCCGCCTTCGACGTCGACGGGATGCGCGCCGACATCGTGACCGCCCGTACCGCCGCCGCGCACGCCGCCTGGCACGGCCGTACCTCGGTGACCGAGGACGATGTCCGGGCCGCGGCACTGCTCGCGCTGCCGCACCGCCGGCGGCGCAACCCGTTCGACCAGCCGGGCCTGGACTCCGAGGCACTGGACGAGGCACTGGAACGGTCCCGCGACACCGAGCCGGACCCGCCCGAGCCCGACCCCGGTCCGGACGGCGGCGCGCCGGAAGACGCCGCTGAGGGCGTACCGGACCAGCGGCCTGACTCCGAACCGCAGGCCGGCACCGAGCCGGGCAGCAGCGAACCGACCAGCCCGCCGAACACCGGATCAGCCGGCGTCAACGGGCAAAAGGCCGCCGCTGCCGGTAAGACCGGTCGGGCGAAGGTGCTGCGCGGCACCGGCGGCTCGCTGGCCACTCCCGGGCGCCGGGCCGCTGCCCGCACCGGCCGGGGCCGGACCGTCCGGGCGCTGCCGCCGGGCAGCTCGTCCGGCACGATCCACCTGCGTGCCACGGTGGCCGCGGCCGCCCCGCACCAGCGGGACCGCGGACGCGAGACCGGCCGACTCGAGCTGTACGGCCAGGACCTGCGGCGCGCTGACCAGCGTGGCAGGGAGGGCAACCTGGTGCTGTTCGTGGTGGACGCCAGCGCCTCGATGGCCGCCCGGACCCGGATGGGCGAGGTGAAGGCGGCGATCCTGTCGCTGCTGCTGGATGCCTACCAGCGCCGGGACAAGGTCGGCCTGATCACCTTTCGCGACAAGGGTGCCGAGCTGGTGCTGCCGCCCACCGGTTCGGTCTCGCACGCCGCGCACCGGCTGGAGTCGCTGGCCACCGGCGGCCGAACCCCGCTGGCGGCCGGCCTGGCCAAGGCGGCCCAGGTGGTGCGCACCGAACTGCTGCGCGACCCGCTGCGCCGGCCGCTGATCGTGTTGATCACCGATGGCCGGGCCGACACCGGTGCTGCCACCCGGGCCGGCGCCGGACTGCGCTCCCACGATCTCGTCGTGATCGACTGCGAGCGCGGGATGGTCCGGCTGGGCCTTGCGCAACGGCTGGCCTACGACCTGCACGCGCAGTACCTCGCGCTGGCCGACGTCACCAGCGAACCGCTCACCACCCTCGTCACCGATTGGCAGGCTGCCTGATGCCACAGGGAAAACCCGAGTCCTTACCGCAGGACGGCCTGACCACCCGGCAGCGCCGCAACCGGCCGCTGACCATGGTGCACACCGGCCCCATGAAGGGTAAGTCCACCGCCGCCTTCGGCATGGCGCTGCGGGCCTGGAACGCCGGCCTGAGCGTCGGGGTGTTCCAGTTCGTCAAGAGTGCCAAGTGGCGGGTCGGCGAGGAGTCGGCGTTCGCGGCGCTGAACACCGTGCACGAGCAGACCGGCCAGGGCGCGCCGGTGGCCTGGCACAAGATGGGGGAGGGCTGGTCCTGGATCCAGCGGGCCGGCACCGAGGACGATCACGCCGCCGACGCCCAGGAGGGCTGGCGCCAGATCCAGCGCGACCTGGCGGCCGAGACCTATCGCTTCTACGTCCTGGACGAGTTCACCTACCCGATGAAGTGGGGCTGGGTCGACCCGGACGAGGTGGTCACCACCCTGGCAGCCCGGCCCGGCGCGCAGCACGTGGTGATCACCGGCCGGGACGCCGCCCCGGCGCTGCTCGACTACGCCGACCTGGTCACCGAGATGACCAAGGTCAAGCACCCGATGGATGCCGGGCAGAAGGGCCAGCGGGGTATCGAGTGGTGAGGTTGCCCCGGGTGGTGGTCGCGGCGCCGGCCAGTGGCACCGGCAAGACCATGGTCGCCACCGGGCTGCTGGCCGCCTTCCGCCGGCAGGGCCTGGAGGTCAGTTGCCACAAGGTCGGCCCGGACTACATCGACCCCGGCTATCACGCACTCGCCGCCGGCCGGGTGGGCCGCAACCTCGACGCCTGGCTGGTCGGCGAGGACCGGATCGCGCCGCTGCTGCGGCATGCCGCCAACCTGCCGCGGCCGGCCGACATCGCGGTGATCGAAGGGGTGATGGGGCTGCACGACGGTGCGGTCGGCCGGGGCGGCTTCGCTTCCACCGCCCACGTCGCCCGGCTGACCGGCTCGCCGGTGCTGCTGGTGCTCGACACCACCGCGCAGGGCCGGTCAGCGGCCGCCCTGGTGCTGGGAATGCAGTTGTTCGACAAGGGCATCCGGATCGTCGGGGTGATCCTGAACCGGGTTGGCAGCGACCGGCACGAGCTGTTGCTGCGCCAGGCGCTGGAGGAGGTCGGCGTTCCGGTGGTCGGCTCGATCGCCCGGTCCGACGCGGTGGTCACCCCGTCCCGGCATCTGGGCCTGATCCCGGCCGCCGAGCGGCGCGCCGAGGCGCAGGCGACGGTGGGTGCCCTGGCGGACCTGATCGAGGCCAGCGTCGACCTGGCCGCGGTGCGGGCCATCGCCGAGGCCGCCCCCGACCTGACCGCGCCGGCCTGGGATCCGGTCGCGGAGGTGCAGCGGGTCGGCGACGGGGTGCCGGTCGCGGTGGCCGCCGGCCCGGCGTTCACCTTCAGCTACGCCGAGACTGCCGAGCTGCTCACCGCGGCCGGGGCCGAGGTGCGTCCGTTCGACCCGACCCGGGACGCCGCGTTGCCCGCCGGCAGCCGGGGGGTGGTGATCGGCGGCGGCTTTCCCGAGGTGCACGCCGAGGCGCTGTCGGACAACGCCGGCCTGCGGGCCGACCTGGCGGCCTTCGACGGCCCGATCGCGGCCGAGTGTGCCGGCCTGCTGTACCTGGCCACCGAGCTGGACGGCAAGCCGATGGTCGGGCGGATCCCGGCCCGGGCCCGGATGACCGGCAAGCTCACCCTCGGCTACCGGGAGGCGGTGGCCGAGGCGGATTCGCCGCTGGCACGCGCCGGTGAGCGGGTGCACGGCCACGAGTTCCATCGCACCCTCACCGATCCGGTTCACGGCGAGGTAGCCGCCTGGCGCTTCGCCGGTGACCAGGGCGGCGCCCGGCAGGGGTTCAGCGCGGCCGGCGTGCACGCCTCGTATCTGCACACGCACTGGGCCGGGCATCCGTCGGCGGCCCAGCGGTTCGTCGAGGCCTGCAGATGAACCGCCTGCCGGTGAACCGCTTGCCGATGAACCGCTTGCCGGTGAGCCCCCGGCCGGTGAGCAGCCGGGCGCCGGCCGTCGCGGCACCGACCGACGAACCGGTGCTGATCGTGGGCATGGGGGCCGTCTTCGGGGTGTCGACCGAGGAGGTCCGGACGCTGCTGGACCTCGCGCTGGACCAGGTCGGCATCGAAGCCTCCACGGTCGCCGCGATCGCCACCGTGGACTCGAAAGCTCGCGAGCCGGCCCTGGTCGAGCTCGCTGCCTCGCTCGGCGTCCCGCTGGTTGCGCACCCCGCCGCGGCGCTGGCAGGAGTGGCGGTGCCGCATCCAAGCGCGGTGGTCGAGGCGGCGGTGGCGACCCCCAGCGTGGCCGAGGCCGCCGCACTGCTGGGGGTGCCGGGCTGGCCGGCGCATCCCGCGGCGGCGGTCGAGCTGCTGGCCGGCAAGACCGCCAGCCCGCGCGCGACCGTGGCGATCGCCCGGCACTGGCTAGCCGATCTGCACCACCACGGCGACGCCGAGCTTGGCACCGGCCTGCTCGACTTCGCCGTCAACGTCAGCACCGAGCCGCTGCCGGACTGGCTGGGCGAGGCGATCACGGCGGCCTGCGGGCAGCTGGGCCGCTACCCCGACGCCCGGCCGGCCATCGCGGCGGCTGCCGCCCGGCACCGCCGTCCGGCCGAGGAGGTGCTGCTGACCTCGGGGGCCGCCGAGGCCTTCACCCTGCTGGCACAAGGCCTTCCGGTCGGCCGGGCCGCGATCTTGTACCCGCAGTTCACCGAGCCGGAGGTCGCGCTGCGGGCCGCCGGCTGGCGGGTCGAGCGGGTGTTGACCGGCCCGGACGACGGCTGGGCGCTGCACACGGACCGGATCCCGGACCCGGTCAGCCTGGTGGTGGTCGGCAACCCCACCAACCCGACCGGCGTCCTGCACTCGAAGCAGGCGCTGCTGGCGCTGCGCCGGCCGGGCCGGCTGGTGGTCGTCGACGAGGCGTTCGCCGACTCGGTAGCCGGCGAGCCCGAGAGCCTGGCCGAGCACGACGACCTCACCGGCCTCGTGGTGGTGCGGTCGCTGACCAAGACCTGGGGCCTGGCCGGTCTGCGGATCGGGTACCTGCTGGGCGACGCCGGCGCGATTGCCGCCGCGGCCGCGGTACAACCGCACTGGTCGGTCTCCGGCCCGGCGCTGGCCGCCGCCGAGGCCTGCCTGGCCGACGCCGCGCAACCGGAGGCACAGCGCCGGGCGGCGGCGGTCACCGCACACCGGCAGGCCCTGGTGGCCGCACTGGTACAGCGTGGCTTCGAGGTGAGCGCCGACGGGGTCGGTCCGTTCGTGCTGGTCCGGCACACCCGTCGACCCAACCTGCATGCCGAGCTGCGGGAACTGGGCATCGCGGTGCGTCGCGCCGACACCTTCCCGGGCCTGGGACCGGCCTGGGTCCGGATCGCGGTCCGTGAGCCGGCCGCCACCGAACCGCTGCTGGCCGCCCTCGACCTGCTGGCCGGGCGGCGATGAGCTGGCCCCGGCCGGTGCCGCTGATCGGTGATCGGACCGCGGCGTCCGAGCGGGCGGCCGACCCGTCCGGCTGGGCCTTCGACGACGACACGGTCAGCGCCCTGCACCGGGTGATCGGCGCTCGCCGCGACGTCCGCCGCTACCGCCCGGACCCGGTGCCGGACGAGCTGCTGCGCGACGTGCTGGCGGCCGGGCACGCGGCGCCCTCGGTCGGCCACTCCCAGCCGTGGCGGTTCGTGGTGATCGGCGAGCAGGCCACCCGGGACCGGGCGGCGCTGCTGTCGGACCGGGAGCGGCTGCGCCAGGCAGGGCTGCTCGAACCGGACCGACGCGCCCGGTTGCTGGACCTGCAACTGGAAGGCATCCGGGAGGCGCCGGTCG
>JAVEEO010000188.1 GCA_030840415.1 Pseudonocardiales bacterium
GGGCTGCCGGTGCTGAGCGCGGTATCGGAGTCCGCTGCGTAGAGATCGACCAGCGCGCCTGCTTGCAGGATGGTCGCCTGATTCCCGCCGGCCAGGCCGATCGTCAGGGCGACCTGACCGGGTGTGAGGGCGGCTGAGATGCCGGTGTCGAGCAGCCTGGCCTCGGTGAGCGGCTCGCCTCTGGTCATGCCTGCAGCGACGATGTGGCCGAGGACGTCGGCTAGCCGGCGGACCGCCCCGGTCGGCACCAGTTGGGCCGGCCAGTCAACCGTCGCCAGGTCGGCTGCTGCCAGCAGGGTGCCCGGTGCCAGGGGCCGGGCCGTCACGACCAGCGGAGTGCGGTGCGGTGGGGCGGGACTGCCGGCCGAACCGAGAGCCGACACCACCGCCAGCAACAGGCAGAGCGCTGCCGCCACCCGGCGCGGCCAGCCGGCCAGTACCGCGAGCAACCCGGACAGCCGGGAGGAAAGGACCATGCCCAGAGCGTGGACCACCCGCGGACCGTAGCAACGGCAAGTAGGCAGGCTGTGGACAACCAGCGGTTGTCCACAGCCTAGCCGGACCGACTGGACCGGCCGTCCTGGAACTGGTCAGCTGGCGACGGCGGCCGGCGTCGCCGAAGCCTTGCCCGACGAACCCGACTCGCCGGAGCCCTTGCCCGAACTCGAGGAGGAATCCGACGTGGAAGTCCCGGACTTGGCCGCCTCGGTGGCCTTGCCGCCATCGGTGCTCTTGCCCGCATCGCCGTTCTTGGCGGCGGAGTCGGACTTGCCGCCTGCGGTCTTGGCGTCGCGGCTGTCGTTGCGGTAGAACCCGGAACCCTTGAACACCACGCCTACCGAGCCGTACACCTTGCGGACCCGGTCGCTGCAGTCCGGGCACGTGGTGATGGCCGGATCGGTGAAGGTCTGGACCCGCTCGAAGCGCAGGCCGCAGTCGTCACTGGTACAGGCGTATTGATAGGTCGGCATCGGTGTCGGACTCCTCATCGTGCTGCGCTGGGCCGGGGAAGTTAGCACTCCCACCCTGTGACTGCCAACAATGGTGCGGCATCGGCTGTTCCCGCGTCCACTCGGGTCCTGCGTCCGTGCTCAGTCGCCGGCCAGATCCGGCGAACCGGCCAGGTCCCGCCAGCCGTCCGGCGTCACCACCGAACCGACTGGCAGGTCCCAGCTCTCGACGGGCACCTCGGGTAGCAGCTCGTCGCTGTAGAGCAGTGCCGCGACCGGCGTGCCGTCCGGCACCCGGGCCAGCGCCCGGTCGTAGGAGCCGCCGCCCCTGCCGAGCCGGTTGCCGGCGAGGTCCACCGCGTAGGCCGGCACCAGCACCAGGGCGGCCGCCGCGATGGCGTCGAGGCCCAGGCGGGTTTCGCCGGCTCCGGCCGGGGACCAGGAAGTCCAGTCCAGGTCCCGGTCGGCCAGCGTCACCGGAACTATCAGCTGATAGCCGGCCGCGTCCAGCGCGGTCAGCAACTCGGTCGAGCCGGGCTCGGTGCGCAGTGGCTGGTATGCCGCGATCAGGCCACCCGGCCGGGCCCGGCCGGCCCGGCAACCGGCCAGCACCTGCTCACGAATCGCGGCCCGGTCCTGCGCGCGCTGCTGCTCGGTCCGCGCGGCCCGAGCGGCAGCCAGCCTTGCGCGCAGCGCTGTCTTGTCCATCATCTGACTAGTCTCGCGGTATGAGTTCTCCGCCGCGGCCGCAACCCGCCACTCCGACCGTGCTCCGTGCCCGCAAGGCCGTCATTCCGGCGGCGGGCCTGGGCACCCGGTTCGCACCGGCCACCAAGGTGGTGCCCAAGGAACTGCTGCCGGTAGTGGACGTGCCGGCGCTGGAGTACATCGTCGCCGAGGCCGCTCGGGTGGGCCTGGCCGACGTCCTGGTCATCACCGGCAGGGGTAAGGACGCCATCGAGGGCCACTTCGACGCCGCGCCCGAGGTCGAGGATGCCCTGGAACGCAAGGGCGACGAGCACCGGCTGGCCCGGGTCCGCAGATCGACCGACCTGGCCCGGATGCACTACACCCGCCAGCGCGAGGCCCGCGGCCTGGGCGACGCGGTGTCCTATGCCGAGGCGTTCGTCGGCAACGAGCCGTTCGCGGTGCTGCTCGGCGACGACATCATCGACGAGCGGGACGTGCTGCTGGCCCGGATGCTGGAGGTGCAGGCCGAGCGGGGCGGCATCGTGCTGGGTCTGATCGAGGTCGAGGGAGCGGCGATCTCGCTGTACGGCAGCATCAAGCCCGCCGGTGACGTCGTCGACGGGGTGATCGCGGTCGAGACGCTGATCGAGAAGCCCAAGCCGGAGGAGGCACTCTCCAACCTGGCCGTCATCGGCCGGTACGTGCTGCCACCGCAGATCTTCGACGCACTGCGCCGCACCGAACTGGGTGCGCGTGGCGAGCTGGAACTGACCGATGCGATGCGGGTGCTGGGGCAGGATGGGGTGCCGATGCACGGAGTCGTGTTCTCCGGCCGCCGCTACGACACCGGCGACCGGCAGGACTACCTGCGCGCGGTGGTGCGGCTGGCGTGTGAACATCCGGAGCTGGGCGCGGACTTCTCCGGCTGGTTGACCGAGTTCGTCCGCACCCTGTAGCCGCAGTTTGGCACCCTGGACCGACCACACCGGCCACCGGCCGCCGCCCGAGCCGTAGGAGCGCACCGAAGTGAGCGACAGCAGCAGCGACTGGCCGACCGACACCATTCCGGTGGTGCCGGCCGACGCTGCCGAGACCGGTACGGCTCGGCCTGCCGGCCGGGACCGGGCCGTCCTGCGCCCGGTCGCCGAGCAGTTGGCGAAGGTGCTCGGCACCATCGGCTCGATCGATCCGATCCAGCTGGCCCTGCTCGATGCCCAGGGATTGATGCTGGCCGAGGAGATCCTCGCCGACGCCCCGCTGCCGGGTTTCGACAATGCCGCGATGGACGGCTACGCGGTGCGGGCGGTGGACCTGCGGCAGGCCGGCGAGGCGCACCCGGTCACCCTGCCGGTGGTCGGGGACGTGCTGGCCGGGGCACGGTCGGTGTCCGGCATGGGACCGGGACTGTGCATGCGGATCATGACCGGCGCACCGATCCCGCCCGGTGCCGACGCCGTGATCCCGCTCGAGCACACCGACCGGGGGGTGGCCCGGGTGCGGATCCACCGCCCGGTGCGCACCGGTGAGTGCGTCCGGCGGGCCGGTGAGGACCTGGCCGCCGGGGCGCTGGCCCTGGCTCCCGGCGCGACCCTGGGCCCGCAGCAGATCGCGCTGCTGGCCGCCGTCGGGCACGACCGGGTGATGGTGCAGCCACGTCCTCGGGTGGTGGTGATCTCGACCGGTTCGGAACTGGTCGACGTGGGCAAGCAGGCCGGCTTCGGTGAGGTGTCGGACTCGAACTCCTACATGCTCGCGGCCGCGGCCCGTGATGCCGGTGCCGACGCCTACCGGGTCGGCATCATTCCCGACGACCATGCCCGGCTGCTCGACGTGCTGGACTCCCAGTTGCTGCGTGCCGACCTGATCATCACCTCGGGCGGGGTGAGCATGGGCGCCTTCGACATCGTCAAGGAGGCGCTCGGCCAGCTCGGTACCGTCGAGTTCACTCAGGTCGCGATGCAGCCCGGCTCGCCCCAGGGCTTCGGCACCCTGGGCCGCGAACGCACCCCGATCTTCTGCCTGCCCGGCAACCCGGTCTCGTCGCTGGTGTCCTTCGAGGTGTTCGTCCGGCCGGCGATCCGCAAGCTGCTGGGCAAGCGCAACGTGCACCGCCAGACCATCCAGGCGATGGCGCTGGAACGCATCGACAGCCCCGAGGGCAAGCGGCAGTTCCGCCGCGGCTTGTTGCACCGCGAGCCGGACGGCCGTTACTCGGTGTCGCTGGTCGGTGGGAACGGCTCGCACCTGGTCGCCGCGCTGGCCGCGTCCAACTGCCTGATCATTCTCGAAGAGGACGTGACCGAGGTGGTTCCGGGCGCGCGGGTGACCGTCCAGCCGCTGATGCTCGCCCAGCGCTGAGATGTCGCAGCTCCATCCGGGCTGGCCGGCCGTTCTGGTGGCCGGCTCGGTGACGCTGCGTCCGCTGCGCCGCCGCGATGCCGGCGATTGGAGCCGCAGCCGGCTGGCCAATGCGGACTGGCTGACCAGGTGGGAACCCACCTCGAGCCAGTCCTGGCAGAGCCGCAACTCGGTGGCCGAGTACCACCGGACGCTGTCGCGGCTGCGGAGCGCTGCCCGGCTCGGCACCATGCTGCCGTTCGGGATCGTCTACGGCGAGAAGCTGGTCGGCCAGCTGAATGTGTCCAACGTGGTGCGCGGGGCGCTGCGCTCGGGCAGCGTCGGCTACTGGATCGACTCGGCGGTGGCCGGCCGCGGCATCACTCCGACCGCGCTGGCGCTGGCGATCGACCACTGCCTGACCGAGGCGCTGCTGCACCGGCTGGAAGTCAACATCCGGCCGGAGAACCAGGCCAGCATCCGGGTGGTGGAGAAGCTCGGGCTGCGCCAAGAGGGCTACCACGAGCGGTTCCTCGACATCGACGGCGGCTGGCGGGACCACCTGTCCTTCGCCATCACCACCGAGGAGATCCTGTCCGGCACGGTGCTGTCCCGGCTGAGCGCACTGCCGGTGCCGCCCGGCTAGGCTCGACCGCTCGCAACGGCGCCGGAAGCCCCTTGCGAGCTCCGCGACGAACCATAAAGCGTCACTTGACATTGACACCCGGCGCGCCTGCAGGCCGTGGGTGACGCGGCGTCCTAGCGTTGCCTACGAAGTGTGACAGGTGTGACGGGAGACAACGATGATTTCGCCGACGATGACGGTGCTGGTGCTGGCCGTCCTCTGGTTGATCGTCGTGGTGCCGATGCTCGTCAAGCACAAGGACGACCGCGCCGGTGAGCGCTCGGTCGCCCGGTTCGGCGGCGCGATGCGGGCGCTGTCCAACCGCAGCCCGCTGGCCCAGGCCACTCCGGCCGAGGACCGGGCCAGCCGCAGGCCGGTCACTCGTGCGCAAGTGTTCATTCCAGGCGGCCCGCCGCGGCCGCAGGTTCCACCCGCGGGACGCCGTCCGGTACCCGCCGCCATGGAGGCAGTCATGTACCCCGATCAGATCGCCAAAGCCGACATGTCCGAGGCCCGCCGTCAGATGATGGCCCGCCGGCGGCGGTCGCTGTCGATCCTGATCGCCGGGACGTTGCTGTTCCTGCTGCTGGGGATGGTCGCCGGCGGTGCGCTGGTGTGGACGTTGGCGTTGTTGTTCGTCGCCTCGCTGGCCGGCTACCTGATGTTCCTGCGCAACCAGGCGCTGCACGACCGCGACCGCCGCCAGCAGCGCCAGCAGCGGTCCGGGATCGCCAAGCCGCGGGGCTACGACGCCACCGAGCAGTTCCCCTACCGCGCCGACGCCGAGACGGTCGTCCGGATCGACGACGAGGACGTGGAGCTGCGCGGGATGGCCGACACAGTCGACCTGACCGGCCTGTACGTCGAGGAACAGTTCGACGAGAGGTCCATGCGCCGGGCGGTGTGACGGCGCTGGCGTTGTCGCGCCGGGCGGTGTGGCGACGCCGGTGGTGCCGCGCCGGGCGTGCGCTTGCATGACCGGGCAGGTCGGCAGAGCGATCTGCGGGGCTGGTAGCCTTCAGGACTGGTTGGGGGCTGTGGCGCAGTTCGGTAGCGCACCTCGTTCGCATCGAGGGGGCCAGGGGTTCGAATCCCCTCAGCTCCACCATCGTTGTCTTGTTCAAACCCCGGCTAAATCGATGACCGGCCGGGTTCGGGGCCAAATCGCCCGTTCTCGGCAACCGGGACGGTTCGCCCGCCTGATTTTGGATAGCACTGTCAAGCACAGCCGCTGAGCGAACCTGCGAATCTAGCAGCAGCGCGAATGGATTGGCTAGGTCGAAGCGCACGGCGCCGTCTTCCTCGACATAGATCTTGTCGAAGAAGGCTTGGTTGAGCTGTCGGCGGACTGCCGGTGATGATCCAAGGTAAGCCGCTTGACAGTCCTGTAAGTAGGCGATGCAGGTCTGCAGATTGGCTTGGACACGAGACTGTTCGGTGCTGGCTCCGTCCAACCGCTGCCCAAGGACAGCCAGCCGGGTGCTGATCCGGGTTTGCTCCTTCTTGAGGAGGTCGAGCGGCACCGCACCGGCGTAGTGGGCCTGCAGCAGGCTGGCCTGTTGGTCGCGCAACCGGTTCCGTTCCCGCTCGAGCACCTGGCGCTCGCCCTCAGCGCTGCGGTGCATGTCGGCCAAGTCGCGGCTCAGCATGTCGACCATCGCGTGCGCGACTTGGGCTGGCAGCGTGATGCCGGCGTACTCGCGTTCGATCTGGCGTTCCACCCAGTCGATGAGGACGGCTTGGCGGGTGCAAGTGGTCCGTTTGCGGTGACGGCCGGAGCAGATGAAGTACGGGTAGGTCACGCCGTGGCGGTTAGTGCTGTGGGTGATGATCAGGCGGCTGTC
>JAVEEO010000203.1 GCA_030840415.1 Pseudonocardiales bacterium
CGATGGCGCCGTCGCGCAGCAGGCAGCTGGCGCTCCAGCAGAACATGCCGGACGGGTCGTAGCCGTTGAGCGGGTTGTCGTTGACGTAGCCGTACCTCGACCGCGTCAGGGCGCCCGCCGGGTCCGCGCTGATGAACTGGGTGGTGGCCGGGTCGTAGAACCGGGCGCGCAGGTAGTACAGCCCGCTCTCCCGATCCTGGTACTGCCCGTCCCAGCGCAGCGGGGTGTCGACCGTTCCGGTCTGCCCCTTGAGGTTGCCGTACGGGTCGTAGGTGTAGCCGGCGACCACCGCGCCGGTGCTGCTGGTCAGCACCCGGGTCGAACCGTGCGCGTCCTGGTGGAAGTACTGCGCGGTGGTGCCCGAGAGCTGCTCGACCGGCAAGCCGGACGGGCCGTAGATGTAGTAGGTGGTGCCTTCGGCCAGCAGCAGCGGCACGCCACCGCTCACGGCATCCCAGACGAACGGCGTGACGGTGCTGGCCACGGTCCGCGAGATCCGCAGGCCGTCGCCGTTGTAGCGGTAGCTGGTGCTGCCGTAGCTGGTCATCCGGTCCGCCTGGTCGTAGCCGAGCGTGCTCGCGGTCCCGGTCAGCGGCGCGTTGCCCGTCCGGTTGCCGTCGGAGTCGTAGCTGTAGTTGGACTGGGCCGCCTTCAGCCCGATCGTCACCGCCACCAGCTGGGTGGCCGCCCCGCTGTGGCTGACCGTCTGGCCACCGACCGAGTACGGGTCGGTGAGCTGCTGGTCGGCGATCGCGACATCGGTGCCGCCGCCGGTCTTCTGCGCCCGCAGGGTCATGCCCGACGGTGCCGTCCAGCTGCCGGCGACGCCGTCCGCGCCGGTGATGAGCAGCATCCGCTCGTTGTAGGTGGTCGGCGTGATCACCGGCTGGGTTACCGAGGTGCCCGATGCCGTAGAGGCGGAGACAACCACGTCGATCGGCGCGCTCGGGTGCGCGCTGCGGTAGCTGCTGAGCACGATGCTCTTGGCGATCTTGTTCGAGTAGGTGACCGTCGCCGAGGTCTCACCGGCGGCCACCACGTGCCGGAACACCATCACCTTGGCCGAGCCCTGCGCGGTACCGGAGCTGTAGCTGCCGACCACCGTCCAGCCGGTCGGCATGGTGGCGTTCTGCTTGTAGTCCAGGGTTGTCGCCGCGATCACCGTGTCACCGGTGGTGGTGCCGGCCGGCAGGCTGAGCGTCAGGACCTTGTTGGTGGCATCGCCCGCGCTGACCGCGCCGACGTAGGAGATCGCCGGCGCGCTGGTGCCGTAGAGCACCTCGCCGGCCGCGTCGAAGGTCTGGGTGACGCCGGTGGGCACCGTCTTGGGGTTGTCCGCCGGGTCGTAGCCGTAGCTGGTGCCGCCGTCCACGGTGGTCAGCCGGTTGGCCGGGTCGTAGCCGTAGCTGTGGTTGTCACTGGGCACGCCGGTCGAGGTCACCGAGGTGACCTGGTCGGCGCCGTCCAGGCCGTAGTTGAAGCTGGCGAACGGCGAGCCCGGCGTGGCGGTCGGCGCGTCGCTGATGCCGCTGAGCCGGTTGGCGTTGTCGAAGTTGCTGGTGGCTGTCGTGCCGTTCGGGTACACCTCGCCGACCAGGTTGGAGTTGACGTCGTAGTTGAAGGTGGTGGTGTGCCCGCTCCAGTCGGTCACGGTGTGCAGCCGGTTTGCGTTGTCCCAGCCGCGGCTGACGGTGCCGGCCGCGTTGGGGTAGGCGATGCTGGTCAGCCGGCCGCCCAGGTCGTAGCCGTAGCCGACCGTGTGGCTGGTGCCGTCGGTGGTGCCGGTCAGCCGGTGCAGGCTGTCGTAGGTCCAACTGGACGTCCCGGAGCCGTCGTACATGCTGATCCGCTGGCCGTCGGCGTCGTAGCTGATCCCGCTGACGTTCGGCGTCACGCCGTCGGAGTAGCTGATGCTGGTCAGCTCACCGGCGTCGTCATAGCCGTTCGTGGTGACCCGGCCGGACGGGTCGGTCTTGGTGATCAGCCGGCCGGCCGGGTCGTAGCTGTACTGGGTGCTCCGGCCCAATGGGTCGCTGACATAGACCAGCCGGCCGGACGCGTCGTAGCTGTAGTAGGTCTGCTGGTTGTTGCCGTCGTAGCTGACCTGCTTGCGGCCGGCCCCGTCGTAGCTGGTGCTCTGCACCGAGCCGTTCGGCCGGGTGAGCGAGGTCTGCTCGCCGGCCGCGTCGTAGCTGTAGCTGGTGGTGTGGTTGTCGCCGTCGGTCACCGAGGTCAGGTTGCCGTCCGCGTCGTAGCGCCGGACGTTCTGGTGCTGCGTCGGATTGGCCGAGTTCCACAGCGGATCCCGGACCGTGGTCAGCCGGCCGGCACCGTCGTAGGTGTAGCTCGTGGTGTTGGCGGCCGCGTTGCCACCGGTCACGTTGCCCTTCGGCGCGACCATCGAGGTGCGCAGGCCGCGGCCGGTGTCATAGCCGAAGCTGGTCTTGTCACCGACCGCGTCGGTGACCGAGGTCAGGTCGCCGTAGCTGTCGTAGGTGCTGACCGTGGTGTGGTTGTTCGGGTCGGTGACCGAGGTGACGTCGCCCGGGTGCGCCGGGTCGTCGTGGTGGTAGGTGGTGGTGGCGGTCGCGGTCACCGCCCCGTTGGCGTCCAGCAGCGGGGCCGAGTGGGTCAGGACGTTGCCGGCCGCGTCGTAGCTGGTGGTGGTGCGGACCGCGACGCCGTTGACCTGCTTGGGTTCGGTCACCGAGGTGACCTCGTTGAGGGAGTTGTAGGTGTAGCTGGTGGTGCGGCCGAGCGGGTCGGTGACGGCGGCCGGGTTGCCCTGCGCGTCGTAGGAGGTGCTGGTGATCTTGCCGTCGCCGTTGATCACCTTGATCTGGCCGAGGGTGTCCGGGTCGTAGCGGTAGTAGGTGCTCGACATCGCCGAGCTGCCATAGCCGCGCAGCGTCGCGGTGAGCAGGCCGTAGGTGTACTCGTCCAGCCGGACGTTGCCGGCCGGGTCGGTGACCAGGGTGGAGCCGGGCACGCTGGTGTAGTCGAAGGAGGTCTGCCGGCCGAGCGGATCGGTCTGCCAGTCCACCCGTCCGGAGGAGTCGTAGTGGTTGGTCACCACCGGCGACGGCGAGGTGGTGGTGTCGCCGTAGAAGCGCGGCGAGCGCATGGTCAGCATCCGGTGGGCGGCGTCGTAGCTGAACTGCCAGTGCCCGCCTGCTGGATCGACCACGTCGGTCAGGTTGCCGGCGGCGTCGTAGCCGTAGCTGAGCGTCCGGGGCGGCGAGGCCGAGTCGGCCACCGAGGTGACGTGGCTGCCGGTCAGGGTGAAGGTCAGCGTGCGGCCGGCCGGGCCGGTGACCAGCATCTGGGTGCCGGACGGGTAGCTCAGGGTGGTGGTGTAGCCGTTCAGGTCGGTGATCGCGGTGAGCCGGCCGGTGGCGTCGAATCGGTAGGTCTTCTGGGCGTGCCGCACCAGCGTCCAGCTGCCGTCGCCGTTCTGGGTCAGGCTGGCCAGTACCCGGGCGGGGCGGTCCAGTTGGAACCGTTGGCGGTGAAGGTCATCGTCGCGCCGCCCTCGCAGCGGGCGACCGCGGTACCGCCGTTGACCGACAGCGACAGCGAGTAGGAGTCGATCCAGCCGTAGCCGAATCTGCTGTCAATGCTGGCGGTTGCCGAGTTGTAGGTCCGGCTCAGCTTCAGCGCCGGACCGCGGCCGGGCACCGTCAGGTCGGTGAAGCCGTGCCAGAAGTCGCCGGAGGCGGTGTCGACGGGGTAACCGGTCGCCGAGCCGTGCACCGGGTGCCCGTCGCTGCAGCCGCCGTACTCCTCGGATGGATCGACCGGCCCACCGGTCGGCGTGCCCTGCGGGTACTGCTTCGCGATGGTCTCGGCCAGCGACAGGTAGGCCGGGAAGGTGCTGGAGGCGGTCTCGGTCAGTGTCTGGCCGTCGTTGAAGGTCTGGGTGAAGGAGAACACCAGTGACCAGGTGCCCCAGCAGACGCCTGACGTGGGCAGCGTGTACGGCCAGCTGCCGATGTAGCCGCTGGCGAGATAGCCGGTGTTGATCACCTCCCAGCCATAGGTGGAGTTCTGCCCGACCAGGTTGCCGCAGGCGTCGTAGATCGCGTCGGACTGGCTGTTGTTCGTGGTGGTCTGGCCACCGGTCTGCGCGTCGGTCAGCTGCACGTGGACGCAGAACGGCAGCGTGACGGCCCCGAAGGCCGGCGTGGGGTCCAGGCAGTCCTCGTAGTAGTAGCCGCTGTAGGTGCCCACCAGCGCTTGGTAGTTGAACTGGTTGAAGCTGCCGACCGCCGCGTTGGTCACCGACAGGCTGTCGCCCTGCGGGTCGGTCACCGTCGCCGGGGTGGTCTTCACCGAGGACCGGCGGGCCGGCGCCTTGGTGATCGCCGGGTACCGCGCCGGTGGCGTGCCGACGCCCGTCGGGCGCAGCTTCGGCGCGGCGCTCGACCCGGCCGGCTTGCCGTGCGGCGCCGCGAACGCCGACGGAGCGGTCGCGACCAGCGACAGGACGGCTGCCAGCACCACGAGAACGCGGGGCTTGGTTGCAAGGCGGCGCATGGCACGCTCCGGCGGATCGGGGGGACACGGATAGCGAGCAAAGCTAGCGGCTCGTTCCCCGCCCGGAGCGGTTTTACAGAAGATTTGTGTTAAGTGTAAAGGGGCTTTGGCGTCAGCTGATGCCGAACAGCGTCTTGAGCGGCTCGATCGCGAAGTAGATCGCGAAGAACACCGCCACCGCCCACATCAGCGGATGCACCACCCGCGCCTTGCCGACCGCGACCTGCAGCACCACGTAGCTGACGAAGCCGGCGCCCACCCCGTTGGTGATCGAGTAGGTGAACGGCATCAGCACGATCGTCAGGAAGGCCGGCAGGGCCAGTTCGAGGGTGTAGAAGTCGATGTTGCGCACCTGCCGCATCATCAGCACGCCGACCACCACCAACGCCGGGGCCGCCGCCTCGGACGGCACGAACAGCGCCAGCGGCGACAGGAAGATCGTCACCAGGAACAGCAGCCCGGTGACCACCGAGGCCAGGCCGGTGCGGGCGCCGTCGCCGATGCCGGCGGCGGACTCGACGTAGGTGGTGGCAGACGAGGCGCCGGTGACGCCACCGGCCACCGCGGCCAGCCCGTCGATCAGCAGCACCTGCTGGATGTTGGGCAGCTGGCCGTCGGCGTCGAGCAAGTCGGCCTCCTGGGCGAGCCCGATGGTGGTGCCCATCACGTCGAAGAAGTCGCTGAGCACCAGCGAGAACACGATCACGATGCCCGAGACGATGCCGACCGCGGAGAACCCGCCGCCGAGCGAGAAGTGTCCGAGCAGGCCGAGGTCCGGCGCGCCGAAGTGCTTGCCCTCGAAGGACGGCACGTTCAGCGCCCAGCCCTCCGGGTTGACCACCTTGCCGGTCGCGTCGGTCTGCGAGCCGATGTTTCCGACCGCCTCGATGATCACCGCCAGCACCGTCGAGACCGCGATGCCGATCAGGATCGCGCCGCGGACCTTGCGCGCCATCAGCACGGCGATCAGCAGCACGCCGACCACGAACACCAGGGTGGGCCAGCCGTTGAGGTGGCCGCCGATGCCGATGTCGACCGGGGTGCCGGCGCCGCGCCGGACGAAGCCGGCGTCCACCAGGCCGATCAGCGCGATGAACAGCCCGATGCCGACCGCGATGGCGCTCTTGAGCTGGGCCGGGATGGCCCGGAACACCGCCACCCGGAAGCCGGTCAGCACCAGCACGGTGATCAGCAGGCCCTCGATCACCACCATGCCCATCGCGGCCGGCCAGGACATCCGGGTCGCCACCTGGAAGGCCACGAAGGCGTTGAGCCCCAGACCGGTGGCCAGCGCGAACGGATAGCGCCCGATCAGCCCCATCGCGATCGTCAGCACGCAGGCCACCAGTGCCGTCACCGCGGCCACCGCCGCCAGCGCCGGTGCCTGGCCGCCGCCCAGGAACTTGCCGTCAGCGTCCTTGACGGTGCCGATGATCAACGGGTTCAGCACCACGATGTAGACCATCGTCACGAAGGTCACCAGGCCGCCGCGCAGCTCGCGGGAGATCGTCGAACCGCGCTCGGTGATCGCGAAGTATCGGTCCAGGCCGGTGGCCCGTGGGGTCGGACGCGGTGCGGTTTCGGTTGCCATGCTGCTCCAAATACCAGGCTCGGATGACCGCGATGTTTCCGATCCGCGGTGCGGGGTCGGTGGCGTAGCCTGCCCAACGTGAGCAGGACTGGCAAGCCCGAAACACCCGGTGCCGGTCAGCCGTTACCCGATCAGCCGGCCCGGCCCGGCCCGCCGGGCGCCGTCAGCACCGCCGGCAGCCGGGCGATGGCCGTGGACGCCCGCCGGGTGCTGCTGGCCGGCACCGCCGCGTTCGGCCTGGCGTTCCTGGTCCTACTGCCGTTCTGGAACTGGCTGGGCGAGCACCAGCACCGGGTGTGGCTGTGGACCGCGCTGGCCGGCACGGTGCTGGGGTTGCTGGCGCTGCCGCTGGTCCGCAAGCACCGCGACGAGGGCCGGCTTGGCTGAGCCGCTCGCGCATCGCCTGCGGCTGCGAGCGGCACCCGAGGACCTGCTCCGGGCGCTGGCCGGCGCCGCCGAGCTGGACACCGCCGTGCTGCTGTGCCTGGCCGGCAGCTGGGCCGGCGGTGCTCCGCTGATCTGCTGGAACCCGGTGCGCCAGGTCAGCGACCCGCGCCTGGTCGGGTCGGTTGCCAGCGGCCCGGCAGCCGATGCCGGCCCGGCGGTCGGTGGCAGTCCGGTGGTCGGTGGCAGCCCCGGGGGCGCTGCCGGCCCGGCGGTCGGTGGCGGCTGGTTCGGCTGGTGGAGCTATTCGGGACCGTCCTGGTTCGGCTACTTCGAGCAGGTGCTGCGCCGCGACCCGGACGGCGACTGGTGGCTGGAATCGCTGGCCGGTGGCGGTCAGCCGGCCGCTTTGGCTGCACTGATCGAGCGGATCGGCGATACCGCCCCGCCTGCCGGCCCGGTCCGCATCGAAGAACTGACCGGCACCACCGGGCACCGTCACCTGGCCGCCGTGGAACACGCCATCACCGCCATCCGGGCCGGCCAGCTCTACCAGGCCAACATCTGCGCCCGGTTCTCCGCGCGGCTGGCCGGCTCACCGCTCGACCTGTTCGCCGCCGGCCTGCGCCGCTGGGCTCCGGACTACGCCGCCTTCGTCCGGACGCCGGACCGGACGGTGGTCAGCTTCTCGCCGGAGCTGTTCCTGCACCGCGAGGACGACCGGGTCCGCACCGCGCCGATCAAGGGCACCCGGCGCCGGCTGGGCGCTTCAAATCCGGGTGCTTCAGATCCGGGTGCTTCAGAAACGGACTCGGTGGCTGACTCAGTGGCGGACTCGGTGGCTGCCGCAGAGTTGGCGCAGTCGGCCAAGGACCGCGCCGAGAACGTGATGATCGTCGACCTGATGCGCAACGACCTATCGCGGGTCTGCCGTCCCGGCAGCGTGCACACCCCCGCCCTGCTCGACGTCCGGCCGGCGGCCGGGGTCTGGCACCTGGTCTCGGAGGTGACCGGCCGGCTCACCGCCGGCGCGACCGACGCCGACCTGCTGAGCGCCTGCTTTCCGCCCGGATCGGTCACCGGAGCGCCGAAGCTCCGCGCGCAGCAACTGATCGGGGACCTGGAGGGCGCCGACCGCGGGGTGTTCACCGGCACGATCGGCTACCGCAGCCCGCTGCCGGCCCGGTCCGGCCGGGCCGAGTTCAACGTCGCCATCCGGACCTTCGAGATCAGCGGCGACCGGCTGGAACTCGGGGTCGGCGGCGGGATCACCGCGGACTCGGTGCCGATGCTGGAATGGCAGGAATGCCTGGTCAAGGCGGCCCCGCTGCTGGCGCTCGGCGGCGCCGCGACGGCCGGCGACCGGCCGCTGCCGGCACCGCCGGAGGTATGCCCCGAGGACGGCGTGCTGGAGACCCTGCTGGCCCTCGACGGCCGGATCGTGGCGCTGGCCGACCACCTGTCCCGGCTGCGGGCCTCCTGCCTGGAGCTGTACCGGCTCGGGCTGCCCGACGACCTGGAAGCCCGGCTGTGCGAGGCGGTGGCGGGCACCACCAACCGGCACCGGGTCCGGCTGCGCTGGGGTCCGCGGCTGCGCCGGCCCGAGATCGAGGTGGCCCCGGCCGCCGACCGTTCCGGCCCGCTCGCGCTGCACTGCCAGGCCGGCCGGACCGGCAACTGGCGGCACAAGTGGGCCGACCGCGACTGGATCGGTGCCCAGGAATGCCCCGGCAGCTGGCCGCTGTTCACCGAGCCCGGTCCGGACGGTGCGCCGCTGGCGGTGGAGACCAGCCGGAGCAACCTGGCGATCGTCGGCCCGGACGGCGTGCTGTGGACCCCGCCGCTAGCCGAGAACGTGCTGCCCGGCATCACCCGGCGGCGGCTGCTCGACGCCGCCTTCGACCGCGGCCGCCCCGTCGTGCTCGGCCCGATCCGGGTGTTCGAGGTCCTCGGTGCCCGCCTGGTGCTCAGCCTGTCCAGCATCTCCGGCGTCGCCGCCGTCGGCTCGCTGGACGGCATCGGGCTCGAGATCGACCGCGCCCTGCTCGGCGAGATCGCCGGCTGGCTGGCCTGACGGTTGGTCCGGCTGCTCGGTGGCGTGCTCGTCCGGCCGGGTCTGGCCGGGCCGGGCGGCGGCGGACCCGGCCAACGGCTCGCGCGGCTCCAGGTCGATCAGCTCGTCCTCGTAGATCTCGCCCGCCTCGTCGGCCACCGATTCGGGTTCGACCTCCGAGTGCGCGCCGCAGCCGTACTCGACCGAGACCACCTGCCCGTCGGCTTCGGTGATCTCGTTGCCGCACACCCCGAACCCGGCCTGCAGCGACCCGGCCAGTGGCAGGAAGAACGCGCAGGTTCCGCAGTGCGCCGGTGCCTGCTTGGCCATCGGGCTGTCCGGGCCGTGGCTGCCGGCGAACCAGCGGTCGGCGGCGTCCAGCCGTCCCAGCCGGGACAGCACCCGGACCCGGCCAAGCCCCAACTCGAAGGCCACCTGCTCGACCTGCGGGTCGTCGGAGAGCAGGTAGGCGGGCGCCAGCCGCGGATCGTCCGGCGCGGTGGGCAGCAGGTCACCCGGGCTGAGGTCGCCCGGTTGCAGCCGCCGGCTCCACGGCACCCACTCCGGCGCGCGCAGCGAGTGCTCGCCGGGCAGCAGCACCACCTCGGCCACCGTCGGGTCGGCGTCCGGCGCCCGGACCAGGGTGACGGCCCAGAAC
The DNA here is from genome assembly GCA_030840415.1 of Pseudonocardiales bacterium. GTDB lineage: Bacteria > Actinomycetota > Actinomycetes > Mycobacteriales > Jatrophihabitantaceae > Jatrophihabitans_A. The sequence goes on from JAVEEO010000203.1 coordinate 9,223, forward strand.
CAGCCGACGTAGCCGGGCAGCGAGGCGGCGAAGGCGTGGGTGGCGGCCAGCTCACCCTCGGGATGGACCCCTAGGTGCTCGCCCACCTCGGAACCGGCCACCTCGACGGCGGCGGCCCGGGCCAGTTCCACGGCCGCCGCCGCGCGGGCGTCGACGGTCTGCGGCTGGCTCGACGGGCTCGAAGCGGTCACCCGCCCATTGTCGCATTCCCGCGCCGGACGGGCACACCACCGGGATGCCCGGCCGGGCCGCCGACTGAGCACATTGCCGGGGCGCCCGCCCCCGCGGTGCGGCAGGATGGAGCCGTGACGACGGGAGACGGTCCGGCTGGTCCGGCTGACGCTGCCAGGGCGGCGCAGGCAGGCGCGCCCGACCTGGCGGGCGGCCAGGCCGACGGTTACTCGGAGCCGACCTACTCCGCCGCCGGCTCCGCCCGGGCCGCTGCCGGCCTCCCCGCCGAGCCCGATCCGGAGTACCGGCAGTCCGGCAGCCGGGTGACCGGCCGGGCTGCCCGGCAGCGCGCGCCGCGGGTGCTGGTCCGGCCGGCCAGCACCGACGTGACGGTCACCCGGGCGGTGCTGGCCCGCAGCAGTTACTTCTCCCGGCTGCTGGCCCACAAGGTGATCTCGGCCAGCGAGGCCGACGGCGCCCGCGAGTCCGGCCTGACCGCGCTCATCTGGAACCAGGTGATGTCCTACGCGGCCGACGCGATGGTCACGGTCGCCCTCGCCGGCACGGTGTTCTTCTCCGCGCCGTCGGAGGCCCAGCGCGGCAACGTGCTGCTCTACCTGCTGATGACGATGGCCCCGTTCGCGATCGTGGCACCGGTGATCGGACCGGCGCTGGACCGGGTGCAGCACGGCCGGCGCTGGGTGATGGCGGGCACGGCGTTCGGCCGGGCGGTACTGGCCATCGTGATGGCGATGCACTTCACCGACCTGCTGCTGCTGTTCCCGGCCGCGCTCGGCTCGCTGGTGCTGTCCAAGGCCTACGCGGTGATCCGGTCCTCGGCCGCGCCCCGGCTGGTACCGGCCAACCTGACGCTGGTCGAGGCCAACGCCCGGCTGTCGATCTTCGGCCTGGTCGCCGCGGTGCTCGGTGGCGCGGTGGTCGGGGTGGCCATCAAGGCCACCGGCTCGTACCCGTTCGGGCTGTGGATCACCGCCGCCGCCTTCGTCACCACCGGCGTCTCGGCGCTGCGGCTGCCCCGGATCGTCGACGCGCTGCCGGCAACGCTGCGGATGAAGGGCGACCTGCGGGCGGCCCGGGCCAACCGGCAGCGCCCCAAGGGCCTGCTCAAGCGGCTGGCCGAATGGAGCCGGCGCGGGTTCGACCCGCCGGTGATCGTGGCGCTGCAGGGCGAATCGACGCTGCGCTGGCTGGCCGGGTTCCTGACCCTGTTCCTGGCCTTCTACATCGAGTCGGTGTCGCACGGCTGGCAGGCGGTAGCCAGCCTCGGCGCGCTCGGCGCGGTCAGCGGGGCCGGCAACTTCCTCGGCACCGGCATCGGCACCCGACTCCGGATGGCCCGTCCGGACCTGATCATCCTGCTGTGCACCTCGGCCGCCGCGGTCGGCTGCCTGCTCGCCGCCGTGCTGTTCAGCTTCGCGCTGGCGATCGTGGCCATGCTGGTGTGCGCGGTGGCGAACTCGCTGTCGAAACTGTCGCTGGACGCGATCATCCAGCGCGACGTGGCCGAGATCCTCCGCTCTTCGGCGTTCGGGCGGTCCGAGACCTTCCTGCAGCTGGCCTGGGTACTGGGAGCGACCATCGCGCTGCTGCTGCCGGCCGGCAACGGACGGCTCGGCTTCATCGTGGCCGCCGGCGTGCTGGGGTTGGTGGCGATCACCATGGCGCTGCACGAGCGCTCCCTCAGGTCGGCCGGACGCAGGTCAGCCGCCAGGCCGCTGACCGCCGAAGGTAACCTCGCCGAGTGATCGCTGGACCGCGCGTACGGGCTGCGGTGCTGGGTACCGCCGCAACGGTCGCGACCGCCCTGCTCCTCACCGGCTGCACCAAGCCGCAGCCGGGCATCACGGTGCTCAGCGACAACCGGTCCAGGGTCGTTCGAGCCCAGCCGGCCTGCACGGTGCTCGGCAGCTGCCAGCCGGTGCAGGACCGGGTGCCGCAGGTGCCGGCCACCGGGGGCTCGCAGATCCTGCTGGACGTGCCCAAGGAGCTGGCCGACGGCGGCTGGATCGTCGCGGCGTTCACCTCCGACGGCAAGACCAACACCGCCCTGACCACCCCGGGAGCGGCCTCGCAACCGATCAAGGGACGCCATACCGTCCGGTTGCAGGTGCCGGCGGCGACCGCCGGCAGCTACTACCTGCAGGTCACCGCGCTGCGGCCGACCAGCCGGCTGACCACCTGGCTGCTCGGTGTCCAGCTGCGGCAGTGAGCAACCCGAGGATCCTGGTGGTGACCGCGGTCGACGCCGAGCGCGACGCGGTGCTGGCCGGCCGGCAGCCCGCGGTGGGGACGGTGGCCGGCTACCAGGTGCACCGCGCGCTCACCGCCGCCGGGCTGGTGGACGTGGCCAGCGGCGGCCTCGGCCCGGTCGCCGCGGCGGTCAGCACCGGCTGCCTGCTGACGGGGGGCTATCACCTGGTGGTGTCGGCCGGCATCGGCGGCGGGTTCCCGGCCGCCCTGGTCGGCTCGGTGGCGGTCGCGCACGCGGTGGTGCACGCCGACCTCGGCGCCGAGACGGCCGACGGCTTCGTCTCGATGGCCGAACTGGGCTGGGGCGCGGTGCGCCACCGCCTGGACCCGATGCTGGCCGCCGAGTTCGGCCGCCGGACCGGCGGGGTCACCGGCGCGGTGCTGACCGTCTCGACGGTGACCGGCAGCCAGGCCCGGGCCGAGCAGCTGCTGGCCCGGGATCCGGACGCGGTGGCCGAGGCGATGGAGGGCATCGGCTGCTACCTGGCCGCCAGCCGGGCCGGTGTGCCGTTCGCCGAGCTGCGCGCCATCGCCAATCAGGTCGGCCCCCGCCACCGCGAGGCCTGGCGGGTCTCCGACGCCCTGGCGGCCCTCACCGCCGCCTTCGACCGGCTGCTGGCCGAGCCGCTGCCGATCCCGGCGCCGCCGGAGCCCACGCTGCCGGTCACCGAGAGCCCGGCCGCCAAAACTTCCGCCGAACCGCCGGCCGCCGAACCGCCGGCCGCCGAGCCGCCCGGGGCGATTCGATGACCGCGCTGCGACTGGCGTTCTCGCCGTGCCCGAACGACACCTTCATCTTCCACGCCTGGACCCACGGCCTGATCCCCAGCGCCCCGGCCACCGAGGTCACCTTCGCCGACGTGGACGTGACCAACACCGCCGCCGAGCAGGGCCGCTTCGACGTGGTCAAGGTCTCCTACGCCGCGCTGCCGTGGCTGCTGGAGCGGTACCGGCTGCTGCCCTGCGGAGGTGCGCTGGGCCGCGGCTGCGGGCCGCTGGTGCTCACCGCCGGCGACCGTCCCGACGCGGGCGGCTTAACCGGCGCCCGGGTCGCGGTGCCGGGCGAGCGCACCACCGCCTACCTGCTGATGCGGCTGTGGGCGTCCGGGCAGTCGCCGGCCTCGATCGAGGTGGTGCCGTTCGCCCAGATTATGCCCGGGGTGCGCGACGGCCGCTACGACGCCGGGCTGGTGATCCACGAGGCCCGGTTCACCTATCCGCGCTACGGCCTGCGGGCGCTGGCCGACCTCGGCCAGTGGTGGGAGCAGAGCACCGGCCACCCGATTCCGCTCGGTGCCATCATCGCTCGCCGGGAGCTGGACGCCGAGCTGCTGACCGACGTGCTGCGCCGTTCGGTGGACCACGCCTTCGCCCATCCGCAGGCCTCGGCGGCCTACGTCGCCGAGCATGCCGACGAGCTGGACCCGGACGTGCAGCGCCAGCACATCGAGCTCTACGTCAACTCCTTCAGCCGTGACCTGGGCGAGCAGGGCTACGCGGCGATCGAGCACCTGCTCGGCCGGGCACGGGCGGCCGGGCTGGTGCGGGATTTCGGCCCGCTGCGCTAGCGAGGCCGGCCGGGCGTGGTTGCCGCCACCCGGGCAACCCGGTCGATGGCTGGCTCCGCGGCCACCGGCGTCATCGCGATGGCGAGCAGCGGAAAGACCGCCGCGACCGCGAAGGCCAGCGGGTAGCCGTGCCCGCCGATCAGCAGGCCGAGCAGTCCCGGAGTCAGCGCCGAGGCCAGGTTCTGGGCGGTGTTCTGCATGCCCAGCGCCCGGCCGGCCCAGGACGAGCCGGCGAGCTCGGCGACCGCGGTGAACCCCAGCCCGTTGTCGGCCACCGTGATCACCGCGCCGGCCACCAGCGCACCGATCACCAGCACCGAGCCAACCGCGTCGCCGGCGGCGACGGCCAGCATCACCGCGGCACTGGCCACCGCGAGCTGGCGCATCGGCCGTAGCCGGCTGGCCACCCGGTCGGACCAGCCGCCGGCCGCGATCCGGCCCAGCGCGCCCAGCAACTGGGCGGCGAACAGCAGCCGGCCGGCTGCCAGTGGCTCCCAGTGCCGCGCGGTGACCAGGTAGCTCATCGAGAACGCCGACACCGCGAACTGGGGAACCACCAGCAGGGTGGAGGCGGCGTGCAGCCGCCACAGCGTCGAGGTCCGGTACGGCGAAGCGCTCGGCCGGGCCGGGTCGGCGGTGGCCCGTGGCGGCCGGGGCGGGTC
>JAVEEO010000201.1 GCA_030840415.1 Pseudonocardiales bacterium
TGACTCCCGAGCTGGCCCGCCTTCGCGTGCTCGACCTGGCCCGCGCTCTCGGCGCCACCGCTCTCAACGAGGGTGAGTGGCGCACCCGGCGGATCCACGACGTCTCGGTCTGCGCTCAGTCGGTGCCCGGGGTCCTGTCAGCTCTGGCCGAGGGCCGGCTGGTGGTCACGCCCGGCGACCGGCTCGACGTCATCATGGCGACCTGCCTCAAGGCGCTGGGCGGAGTACGGCTCGCGGCGCTGCTGCTCACCGTCGGCATCGAGCCGGATCCGGCGCTGTGGCAGCTGACCGCGGCGGCACGGGCGACCGGTCTGCCGATCCTGCTGGTGGACGAGCCGACGTACGAGACCGCCAACGCTGTGCATGCCCTGAGCACCGAGGTGGCCGCCGACGACGCCGAGCGGGCAGAGTCCGTGATGCGTACGGTGGCCGACCACCTCGACGAGACGTGGCTGCGCGGCCTGCTCGCCGACACCCATGAGCACCGGCTGAGCCCCGCGGCGTTCCGCCACCGGATCACCACGGCAGCACGGGCCGCGCACAAGCGGATCGTGCTGCCAGAGGGTGCTGAGCCGCGCACGTTGCAGGCCGCGGCCATCTGCGCCGAGCGCGGGCTGGCCCAGTGCATCCTGCTCGCCACCGAGGCCGAGATTGCCGACCAGACAAGGCTTCTCGGCATCACTCTGCCCGAGGGCGTGACCGTGGTCGATCCCGCTTCGGTGGCCGAACGCTACGTCGCACCGTATGTCGAACGCCGCAAGCACAAGGGTGCGACGGCCGACATTGCCCGCGAACAGCTCAGCGACAGGGTGGTCCTCGGCACGATGATGCTCGCGCTCGACGAGGTCGACGGGCTGGTCGCCGGCGCCGTACACACGACTGCCCACACCCTCCGACCGGCTCTGCAGCTGATCAAGACGGCGCCCGGTGCCGCCCTCGTGTCCTCGGTCTTCTTCATGTGCCTCCCCGACGAGGTCATCGTCTACGGGGACTGCGCGGTCAACCCCAACCCGACCGCGGAGCAGCTCGCCGACATCGCCCTGCAGTCAGCGGCTTCCGCGACCGCATTCGGCATCGAGCCGCGAGTCGCGATGCTCAGCTACTCCACCGGCGGCTCGGGCAGCGGGTCCGACGTCGACCGGGTGGCGGAGGCGACCCGGATCGCGCGCGACCGCGCGCCGGGGCTGGCGATCGACGGGCCGCTGCAGTACGACGCCGCCGCCATTGCCTCCGTCGCGGCTTCGAAGCGGCCGGACTCCCCGGTGGCCGGCCGGGCGACGGTCTTCATCTTTCCGGACCTCAACACCGGCAACACCACGTACAAGGCGGTGCAGCGCGGCGCGGACGTGGTGAGCATCGGGCCGATGCTGCAAGGGCTGGCCAAGCCGGTCAACGACCTCAGCCGCGGCGCCCTCGTCGAGGACATCGTCTACACGATCGCGGTGACCGCGATCCAGGCAGCAGCAACCTGACCCAACGAGCTACGGCTGGCATTGCGGCCCTTGCACCGCGGCCCTAGGGTGACCTTGAGTTGTCCCGGGGTTGCCTGCCTACCGAAGCGTCGGATGGGTTGTGGTCGGGGCTGGGATGTCGGTGGCGATGCGCGTTCGGGGCGGGTCGGGAAGGTTGGTCGGCCGCTGGCTGATGTCGGCGGTTCTCCTGGCGTCGTTGCCGCTGACGGCTGGTCCGGCTGCGGCGGCTGGTCTTGTGTCGGCGACCAGGGTGGTGGTGCACGTAGCGCCGGCGACGGTGCACATCGGCTCGCCGCTGGTGGTCTCTGGGTCGGTGTCGCCACGCGTTTCCGGCGTGCCGGTGGTGCTGCAGCGGCTGGTCGGGAAGAGCTGGCACACGATGGGGAAGCACAAGCCCACCGCGACCGGCGCGTTCACGTTTTCGTTGAAAGCCCCTGCGGTGGCGGCAAAGTGGTTGCTCCGGGTGACCCGCGAGGCGTCGGCGACCACGAAAGCCGGGGTCAGCGCAACCGTCCACGTGCGGGTGGTCAAGGTGCTGTTCGTGGTCAAGGCTGCGGCGGCGAAGTCGGTTGCTGCTAATGCCCCGATCACGGTGACCGGGTCGGTGCGGCCGAAGGCCACCGGGTCAGTGGTGCTGCAGCAGCAGGGCGGAAAGACCTGGCACAACCTGGCCATCGCCAAGCTGACTGCCGCCTCGACGTTCCGGTTCAGCACGCTGCGGCCCGCGGGGGCCTATCGCTTGCGGGTGACGAAGGCCTTCACGACAAGGATCGCAGGTGGGGTCAGCCCTGCTCTTTCTGTCACAGTGACAGCATCACCGATGCCACCGTTGGTGACGACCACGGGGTTGCCAACGGCAACCGCCGGGGCCGCGTACACGACGTCGTTGACCGCGAACGGCGGCACCCCGCCGTACTCATGGACCGCGGCCGGAGTGCCGGCCGGGTTGGTGCTCAGTGCCTCCGGCATCCTCTCCGGGACACCGACAACGCCTGGGGTGTCCACGCTGACGGTGATGGTCACCGACAGCGCTGGTCGTTCTGGTTCGGCCGCGCTGGGCTTGACCGTTGGTGTTGCGCCGCGACCGGCCGGGCGGGTCTGGGCCTGGGGAGCCAACAATGCAGGGCAGCTCGGGAACAGCTCGACTGTGGAGAGCCACGTGCTGGTCCCAGTGACCGGGCTGACCTCCGTGACCGCAATCGCCAGCGGCAGGGCGAATGGCTATGCCCTGCGCTCAGACGGCACCGTGTGGGCCTGGGGCAACAACGGCTACGGTGAGCTCGGGAACAACACGCCCGGTTACAGCACCGTCCCAGTCCAGGTCAGCGGCCTGAGCTCGGTGAGCGCGATCACCGGTGGCGCCCGTTCTGGCTACGGGCTTCGCTCGGACGGCAGCGTATGGGCCTGGGGCGACAATTTCAGCGGCCAACTCGGCAACGCCTCCACCGCCAACAGCAACGCACCGGTCCAGGTCAGCGGCCTCAGCGCGGTGACCGCGATCGCCGGCGGCCAGCTCGCT
>JAVEEO010000236.1 GCA_030840415.1 Pseudonocardiales bacterium
AAGAAGAGTGCGAACTTCATCGACGAGTACTCGGTGTGGAAGCCACCGACCAGCTCCGACTCGGCCTCGGGCAGGTCGACCGGGGCCCGGTTGGTCTCTCCGACCATCGCGATCGCGTAGATGCAGAAGGACACGAACAGCGGCAGGGCGTTCCACAGGTGACCGCTCTGGTAGGCCACGATGCCCGAGGTCGACATGGTGCCGGCGTAGAGGAAGACCATCACCATCGACAGCCCCATGGCGACCTCGTAGGAGATCATCTGGGCGGCCGAGCGCAGCCCGCCGAGCAGCGGGTAGGTCGAGCCCGACGCCCAGCCGGACAGCACGATGCCGTACACGCCGAGCGAGGAGCAGGCGAAGATCACCAGGACGCCGACCGGCAGGTCGGTCAACTGCAGCATGGTGTGGTGGCCGAAGATCGAGACATCCGGGCCGAACGGGATCACCGAGAAGGCCAGGAAGGCCGGCACGCAGGAGACCACCGGAGCGATCCAGTACACCGGCTTGTCGGCCAGCGTCGGGATGATCTCCTCCTTGAAGGCCAGCTTCACGCCGTCGGCCAGCGACTGCAGGATGCCCCACGGGCCGGTCCGGTTGGGACCGATCCGGTTCTGCATCCGGCCGACCACCTTGCGCTCGAAGACGATCGAGAACAGCGTCATCACGACCAGGAACACGAACACGCCGAGCACCTTGATCAGGACCAGCCAGAACGGGTCGTGCCCGAATCCGGCCAGCGTCGCGTTCGGATCGGCTTCGGCAGCAAGCAGGTGCGCTGCCGGGGCGAGGCCTGGGTTGGTCATCACTACCTCCACTCGCCAGAACAGTTGCCCGCCGCGCCTGGCGCAACGGAGGTGACCGTGACCTGATCGCCATGGACCGCCCGGAGCACCTTACGCACCGAGCCCTCCCGGTGATTGGTCGGCAGCCACAGCACCCCGGCCACCGCCCCGGCGACGATCTCGGCCGGCGCGGTCAGCGAGCCGTGCGCGGTGCCGACCGTGACCAGGTCGCCGGCGCCGATGCCCAACTGCTCGGCGGTGACGGCCGCCAGCAGCACCCGCAGCGGTTTGCTGGTGCCGGCCAGGTTCAGCTCCCCGTCGGAGAGCCGGCCGCCGTCGATCAGCTCGTGCCAGGTGGCCAGCACCAGCGACGAGCCGGCCTGGTCCGAACGCGACGGCTCGGCCTGGAGCCGGCCAGCCTCGGGCCGGCGACCCCGGCTGGTGCCGGCACCCAGCGCGGCCAGCTCGTGCCGGGCGCTGTGGTGGTCAGGCAGCCCGAGGTCGACGTCCAGCTCGTCGGCCAGCGCGTTGAGCACCCGGCCGTCGGCCATCTGGCCGGTGTTGGTAAGGGTCAGGTCGAACGGGCGCCGCCGGCCCTCCCAGGTCACGAACCGGCCGGCCTTCTCCGCGGCCACCGCCACCGGCAGCACCACGTCGGCGTGCGCGGTCACCGCTGAGGACCGGATCTCCAGGCTGACCACGAAGCCGGCCGCGGCCAGCGCCGCCTCGGCCAGCGTCGGGTCCGGCAGGTCGGCCAGCTCCACGCCGCCGACCAGCAGGCCGCCGAGCGGTGCCTGCTCGGTCAGGGTGGCCGCCAGCATGGCCGGCAGGTCACGCCCGGGCATGGCCGGCACGTGCGCGTTCCAGATCCGCTCGACCTCGACCCGGGCCGCGTCGTCGCTGACCGGGCGTCCACCGGGCAGCAGGTTCGGCAACGCGCCGGCATCCACCGCCCCGCGCTCGCCGGCCCGCCGGGGCACCCAGGCCAGCCGGGCGCCGGTGCTGGTGGCCAGCTCCAGCACCGCGCTCAGCGCACCGGGAACCGCCGCCATCCGCTCGCCGACCAGGATGATGCCGGTGGCCAGCGCGGCGCGCAGCTCGGCGGCGCCGTCGCCGTCAACGATGCCGGCGATCGCCGCGGCCTCGGCGCCGGGCACCGCGGGCAGCAGCCGGCCGCCGAGCTTGTCCAGCCCACGGCTGGCCAGTGCCGCGATGGAGTACACCGTGCAGCTGCCGTTGCGAGCCGCCTTGTGCAGCCGCAGGAAGGTGATCGGCGACTCCTCCTCGGGCTCGAAGCCGACCAGCAGCACCGTGCCGGCCCGCTCCAGGTCGGTGTAGGTGACCGCGCCGGTCTCGGGCGTGCCGCCGGCGACCGCCGAGCCGAGGAAGGCCAGCTCCTCGGCGGAGCCGGGACGGGCCCGGTAGTCGATGTCGTTGGTGCCCAGCACCACCCGGGCGAACTTGGCGTAGGCGTAGGCGTCCTCCTCGGTGAGCCGGCCACCGGGCAGCACCCCGACCCCGCCGTTGTCGCGGGCCCGCGCCAGGCCCGCCGCGGCCGCTTCCAGCGCCTGCGGCCAGGACGCCTCGACCAGCCGGCCCGAGCTGTCGCGGACCAGCGGGGTCAGCAGCCGGTCGGGCTGGTTGACGTACTGGAAGGCCCACCGGCCCTTGTCGCAGTTCCACTCCTCGTTGACCTCGGCGTCCTCGCCGGCCAGCCGGCGGGTGATCTTGCTACGCCGCCAGTCGGTGCGCTGGGCGCAACCGGACGAGCAGTGCTCGCACACGCTCGGGGTGGACATCAGGTCGAAGGGCCGGGCCCGGAACCGGTAGGACGCGCCGGTCAGCGCGCCGACCGGGCAGATCTGCACGGTGTTGCCGGAGAAGTAGGACTGGAACGGGGTGTCGGTGGAGGTGCCGATCTGCTGCTGGGCGCCGCGCTCGAGCAGGTCGATGAACGGGTCGCCGGCGATTTGCTCGGAGAACCGGGTGCAGCGCTGGCACAGCACGCAGCGTTCCCGGTCCAGCAGTACCTGGCTGGACACCGCGACCGGCTTGGCGAAGGTGCGCTTGACGTCGGCGAACCGGGAGTCGGCGCGGCCGTTGCTCATCGCCTGGTTCTGCAGCGGGCACTCGCCGCCCTTGTCGCAGACCGGGCAGTCCAGCGGGTGGTTGATCAGCAGCAGCTCCATCACGCCCTGCTGGGCCTTGTCGGCCACCGCCGAGGTGAGCTGGGTCTTGATCACCATGCCGGGCATCACGGTGGTGGTGCAGGACGCGGCGGGCTTGGGCATCCCCCGGCCGTTGCCCATGTCGGTGACCTCGACCAGGCACTGCCGGCAGGCGCCGGCCGGTTCCAGCAGCGGGTGGTCGCAGAACCGCGGGATCTGGATGCCGAGCTGCTCGGCGGCCCGGATCAGCAGGGTGCCCTTGGGAACGGAGATCTCGATGCCGTCGATGGTGACGGTGACCAGGTCCTCGGCCGGGCGCTGCCCGGTGCCGGGCTGGGCGGGTGCGACGGTCATGCGTGGGCTCCGGTCAGCGCGGCGGCGTCCGACTGCAGGCCACCGTTCGGGTTGTTCTCGATCAGGGCGAGGTATTCGTCGCGGAAGTACTGCAGGGACGAGGTGATGCAGCTGGTCGCGCCGTCGCCGAGGGCGCAGAACGACCGGCCCAGGATGTTGTCGCTGACGTCGAGCAGGGTGTCCAGGTCGGCCAGCGTGCCCTGCCCGTGCCAGATCCGCTCCAGGATCTGGGCGGTCCAGTAGTTGCCCTCCCGGCACGGCGTGCACTTGCCGCAGGACTCGTGCTCGTAGAACTGGGTCCACTTCAGCACGGCCTGCACCACGCTGTCGCCCTCGTCGAAGATCATCACCGCGGAGGTGCCGTTCATGGATTTCGCCTTGGCCACCGAGTCGAAGTCCAACGGCACGTCCAGGTGCTCGGCGGTGAACAGCGGCGTCGAGGAACCGCCTGGCGTCCAGAACTTCAGCGGCAGGCCGCGGCTCATGCCGCCGGCCAGCTCCAGCAGCTCACGCAGCGTGGTGCCCATCGGGGCCTCGTACTGGCCGGGGTTGGCCACCCGTCCGGACAGCGAGTAGATCGAGGTGCCGGGCGAGCCGTCCGGGCCCAGCTGCTTGTGCCAGGCGGCGCCGCCCAGCACGATGTAGGGCACGCTGGCCAGGGTGCCGACGTTGTTCACCACGGTGGGCGCGTCGTAGAGGCCGTTGGTGGCCGGGAACGGCGGCTTGAGCCGGGGCTGGCCGCGCTTGCCCTCGAGCGAGTCCAGCAGCGCGGTCTCCTCGCCGCAGATGTAGGCACCCGCGCCGCCGTGCACGGTCAGGTCGAAGCGCAACCCGCTGCCGAGCACGTTCTCGCCCAGGTAGCCCTTGTCGTAGGCCTCGTTCACCGCCTGGGTGACCCGGCGGATCGCGTGCACCGCCTCACCGCGGATGTAGATGAACGCCTCGCGGGCCCGAACGGCGTAGCAGGCGATGATGATGCCCTCGATCATCGAGTGCGGGTCGTTCATCATGATCGGCAGGTCGCGGCAGGTACCCGGTTCACCCTCGTCGGCGTTGACCACGACGTAGTGCGGCTTACCGGACTCACCCGGCTTGGGCTGCGGGATGAACTGCCACTTCATGCCGGTCGGGAAGCCCGCCCCGCCGCGGCCGCGCAGGTTGGAGTCCTTGACCAGCGCGATCAATTCGTCCGGCTGCATCGTCAGGGCCTTGCGCAGGCCGGCGTAGCCGTCGAGCTTGACGTAGTTGTCCAGCAGCCACGGCGCGTTGGTGCCGAACCGCTTGGTCAGCACGGGGGTTAGCGGCATCTCAGTCAGCCTTATCGATTCGTTCGCTCTGGCCACCGGTCGGTGAGGCCGCGGCCGGGTCGCTCTTGGCGGTGTTGAGCGGGGCGTCGTTGGAACTGCTGTTGTCGCGCTTGCCGGAGTTGCCGGCGGCTGCCGTCTCGGCATCGGCCCCGGTGCTCGAGCGGGAGTCCTCACCCGGTGGGTAGCCCGGTGCCTGCTGGCCGAGCTGCTGGGCCAGCCGGACGCCGGCCTCGGTCTGCGGCCCGGTCGCCTCCGCCCGGACCGAGGCCGGCCGCTGGTCGACGAAGCCGGCGATCTGGCGCGAGATCTCGGCGAAGCTGCACAGCGGGGCGCCCCGGGTCGGCATCGGCCGGTTGCCGGCCTGCAGCTCCGACACGAGGCCGATCGCCGAATCGACGGTCTGGTTGTCGAAAAACTCGTAGTTCACCGTGACCACCGGGGCGTAGTCGCAGGCGGCCAGGCACTCGGCGTGCTCCAGTGTGATCGAGCCGGGGGTGCCCGGGGTGCCGGCGGTCTGGTTCATCCCGACGCCGAGCCGCTCGGACAGCGCCCGGTAGATGTCGTCGCCGCCGAGCATGCCGCACAGGGTGTTGGTGCAGACGCTGACCAGGTACTCGCCGGTCGGGGTGCGCTTGTACATCGTGTAGAAGGTGGCGACCGCGGCGACCTGGGCCTTGGTCAGCTCCAGCGTCTCGGCGCAGAAGGCGATGCCGTCGGCCGAGACGTAGCCCTGCTCGGACTGCACCAGGTGCAGCATCGGCAGCAGCGCGGACCGGGACTTCCCCATCGGGTAGCGGGCGATGATCTCGGCGGCCGCGGCCCGGATCTCGTCGCCGAAGATCGAGGAGTCGCCGGGCCGGCCGATGTCGATCAGGCTCAGTCTCTGGTTCGCCATTTAGCGGTCACACCCACCCATCACCGGGTCGATCGAGGCCACCGACGCGATCACGTCGGCGATCAGGCCGCCGATCGACATCGCCGCGACGGCCTGCAGGTTGACAAAGGATGGATCGCGCAGATGCACCCGGTAGGGCCGGGTGCCGCCGTCGGAGACCACGTGCGCGCCCAGCTCGCCGCGCGGGCCCTCGACCGGCACGTAGACCTGGCCGGCCGGTACCCGGAAGCCCTCGGTGACCAGCTTGAAGTGGTGGATCAACGCTTCCATCGAGCCGTTCATGATCTTGTTGACGTGCGCTGGCGAATTGCCCATGCCGTCCGAGCCGATCGACAGCTGTGCCGGCCAGGCGATCTTGGGATCGTCGACCATCACCCGCCCCGGCGTCTGCTCGATCCGGTCCACCACCTGCGAGATGATCCGCAGGCTCTCGCGCATCTCGGCCACCCGCACCACGAACCGGCTCCAGCAGTCGCCGCCGTCGTCGGTCGGGACGTCGAAGTCGTAGGTCTCATAGCCCAGGTACGGCTCGGTCTTGCGCAGGTCCCAGGGCAGGCCGGCCGAGCGCAGCAGCGGACCGGTGACGCCCAGGGCAAGGCAGCCCTCGACGCCGATCCAGCCGACGCCCTTGAGCCGGTTGATCCAGATCGGCTGGCCGCGCAGCAGCCTGTCGACGCCGGCGATCTCGGTGTCCATCGCCTTGATCCAGTCCCGGACCTTGAGCAGGGTGCCCTCGGGCAGGTCTTGCGCCAGGCCACCGGGCCGGACGTAGGCGTGGTTCATCCGCAGGCCGGTGATCATCTCCAGGATGTCCAGGCAGCGCTCCCGGGCCCGGAAGCCGTTGGTCATCGCGGTCAGCGCGCCCAACTCCATGCCGCCGGTGGCCAGCCACACCCAGTGCGAGGAGATCCGGTTGATCTCCATCATCATCACCCGGATCAGGTTGGCCCGGTCCGGCACCGTGATGCCGAGCAGCTTCTCGACCGCCATCGAGTAACTGGTCTCGTTGAACAGCGGCGAGAGGTAGTCGCACCGGGTCACGAAGGTGCTGCCCTGGGTCCAGGTGCGGAACTCGGCGTTCTTCTCGATGCCGGTGTGCAGGTAGCCCACCACCACCCGGGCGTCGGTGACCGTCTCGCCCTCGAGTTCGAGCACCAGCCGGAGCACGCCGTGGGTCGACGGGTGCTGCGGGCCCATGTTGACGATCAGCCGCTCCTCGTGCAGCGGGTCGTTGCCCAGCACGGTGTCCCAGTCACCGCCGGAGACGTTGTAGATCCGTCCCTCGGTGGTCTCGCGGGACGGGCTGTAGAAATCGGACGTGGTCACCGGCTGCTCCTTCCGCTGCGGGCCGCGGCGCTGCTGGGGCGGGTCCCGCCGCTCATCGGTAGGCCCGCCGCTCGTCCGGGGGCGGGATGGTGGCGCCCTTGTAGTCGACCGGCACGCCGCCCAGCGGATAGTCCTTGCGCTGCGGGTGGCCGTCCCAGTCGTCGGGCATCATGATCCTGGTCAGCGCCGGGTGGCCGTCGAAGACGATGCCGAACAGGTCCCAGGCCTCGCGCTCCTGCCAGTCGGCGGTGGGGTAGACGGCAGTCACCGACGGGATGTGCGGATCGGCGGTGCTGACCCCCACCTCCAGCCGGATCCGGCGCCGGAACGTCATCGAGGTCAGCTGGTAGACCGCGTGCAGGCGCGGCCCGTCGGCACCCTCGCGAGCCAGGTAGTCGACCCCGTGCACGCTCGAGAGCAGCTCGAAGCGCAGCGCCGGGTCGTCCCGAAAGACCTGGCAGACCCGCGCGACGTGCTCGCGGTGCAGGTGCACCGTCAGCTCGCCGCGGTGCAGCGTCACCTTCTCGATGGCGGCCTCGTACTCGGGATAGGCCTCGGCGAAGGCGTCCATCACGTCGTCGAAGTAACCGCCGTAGGGACGCTCGGCGGGCAGCTCGACCCAGGGCTCACGCTGCAGGCCGGAGAAGCCGGAGGTGTCTCCGGTCCCGGTGACGCCGAACATGCCCGGACGCTGCCGGCCATCCGGGAGCGAGCCCGAGGTCTGGGCCAGCCCGAGTTCGGGATCGAAGCCCGGCCCGGTGCTCACTTGGCGAACCGCTGGCTGGACGGGATGAGCTCGACCTTCTGGCCGGCCAGCCGCTCGGCACGCTTGGGCCCGAGCGGTTCGTTGGAGATCTTGTGGTGCAGCTTGAGGATCGAGTCGATCAGCATCTCCGGACGCGGCGGGCAGCCGGGCAGGTACATGTCGACCGGGATGATGTGGTCGACGCCCTGCACCACCGCGTAGTTGTTGAACATGCCACCGGACGAGGCGCACACGCCCATCGCGATCACCCAGCGCGGCTCGGCCATCTGGTCGTAGATCTGGCGGACCACCGGCGCCATCTTCTGGCTGACCCGGCCTGCGACGATCATCAGGTCGGCCTGCCGGGGCGAGGGCCGGAACACCTCCATGCCGAACCGGGCCGAGTCGAACCGGGGCGCACCGAAGGTCATCATCTCGATGGCGCAGCAGGCCAACCCGAACGTCACCGGCCACAGCGACGACTTGCGGGTCCAGTTCACCACGGACTCGACGGTGGCCAGCAGCATGCCGTCCGGCAGCTTCTCTTCTAAACCCATGTCAGCGGGCCAATCTTTGCGGTAGCTATCGGCA
>JAVEEO010000241.1 GCA_030840415.1 Pseudonocardiales bacterium
AGTACGACGGTCGCCGTACCCGGCAGTTGCAGGCCCGGGAGTTCCACCAGATCTCCGGCCGGGCCGGTCGCGCCGGCTACGACACCGCCGGAACGGTGGTGGTGCAGGCGCCCGAGCACGAGGTCGAGAACGTCCGGTTGCTGGCCAAGGCAGGCGACGACGAGAAGAAGCGCCGCCGGGTGCAGCGCAAGAAGGCGCCGGTCGGCTTCGTCTCGTGGTCGAAGGCGACCCATGACCGGCTGATCGTTGCCGAGCCCGAGCCGTTGAGCTCGCACTTCCGGGTCTCGCACTCGATGCTGCTCAACGTCATCGCCCGACCCGGCGACGCCTTCACCGCGATGCGGTCCCTGCTCACCGACAACCACGAGTCGGGACCGGCCCAGCGTCGCCACGTCCGGTCGGCGATCCAGGCCTACCGCTCGTTGCTGACCGCCGGGGTGATCCAGCGGCTCGATGAACCCGACGACACCGGCCGGACGGTCCGGCTGACCGTCGACCTGCCACCGAATTTCGCGTTGAACCACCCGCTGTCGACCTTCGCGCTGGCCGCGATCGAACTGCTCGACACCGAGTCCGAAACCTTCGCCCTGGACGTGCTGTCAGTGATCGAGGCGACCCTGGAGGATCCCCGCCAGGTGCTGTACGCACAGGAGTCCAAAGCCCGCGGCGAGGCGGTCGCCCAGCTCAAGGCCGAGGGCGTCGAGTACGAGGAGCGGATGGTCCTGCTGGAGGAGGTGACCTACCCGCGCCCGCTGGCCGAGTTGCTGGAGGGCGCCTTCCAGACCTACCGCACCGGACATCCCTGGCTGATCGACCACCAGCTGTCCCCCAAGTCGGTCGTGCGCGACCTGTGGGAACGCGCCATGAGCTTTTCCGAATACGTCGCCTACTACGGCCTGACCCGCTCCGAGGGCCTGCTGCTGCGCTACCTCAGCGATGCCTACCGGGCCTTGCGGGCCGGGGTGCCGCAGGTCGGCAGGACCGAGGCGGTGGAGGACCTGACCGCCTGGCTCGGCGAGCTGGTGCACCAGGTCGACTCCAGCCTGCTCGACGAGTGGGAGCAGTTGACCAACCCCGAGCCCGCCACCGACCCGCTGAAGCCGGCGGCGGCCCCCACCAGGCCGTTGACCGCCAACACCCGCGCGTTCACGGTGCTGGTGCGCAATGCGATGTTCCGCCGGGTGGAACTGGCCGCGCGCCGGCGCTACGCCGAACTCGGCGAGCTCGATGCCGCCGCCGGCTGGGATGCCGAGGCCTGGCAGGACGCGCTGGCCGGCTACTTCGACGAATACGACCGGATCGGGATCGGCGCCGACGCGCGCGGGCCGAGCATGTTCATCCTCACCGAGGAACCGGGGCGCTGGCTGGTCCGGCAGATCCTGCAGGACCCGGACGCCGACCATGACTGGGGTATCAGCGCCGAGGTCGACCTGGCCGCCAGCGACGAGGCCGGCGAGGTGGTGCTGCGGATCACCCGGGTGGACCGCTGGTAGTGCTGCCGGCACTCGATTCGCGGATCCGGAGCCGGTGGCCGACGACCACGTCCACCGGCGGCCCGGTCAAACCCTCCTTGATCCGGCGGCACAGCAGTTCCACCGACTTCTCCGCGATCTCCCGCTTGTCCGGCGCGATACTCGTCAGGCTGGGCGTGCCGAAACCTGCCTCGGAGATGTCGTCGAAGCCGACCACCGCGACATCCTCGGGCACCCGCAGGCCGGCGGACAGCAGGGTTCGGATCGCGCCCACCGCGAGCAGGTCGTTGGCACAGAAGACCGCGTCCGGTTGCTGGCCGTCGGCCAGCAACCGGGCCATCGCCGCGGCACCCTGCGCCCGGCGGAACGACCCGATCCGCACGATCAGGGCCGGGTCGGGCCGCTGACCGGCCTCGGCGAGCGCTGATCGGAATCCCGCCAACCGCACCGCCCCGGTGCGGCCCCGTGCCTGCGCGCCGAGGAAGGCAATCCTTCGCCGGCCCAGTTCGATCAGGTGCCGGGTAGCATCCCGAGCTGCCTGCACATTGTCTACAGCGACATGGTCGGCGGTGATGTGCTCGAAGCGTTCGCCCAGCAGCACCATCGGTCGCTGCCTGACCAGCTCGGTGACGTCGGAGGCCGTCAGCGCCAGCGGGCTGGTGATCGAGCCGTCGATGCGATGCAAGCGCGAGCCGCCGGCGGCCAGCTTCTCCCGGGCGCGGTCACCACCGGTCTGATCGATCAGTACCGTCCAACCCTGGCGTCCGGCCGCCTCGACGATCAGGCCGGCCAATTCGGCGAAATAGGGCTCGTCCAGGGCCGGTATCGCCAGGGCGATCAGGTCGGTCCGGCCGGTGCGCAGGCCGCGTGCCGAGGTGTTGGGCTGATAGTCGAGGGCTTCCAGGGCGGCACGCACCCGCGCCCTGGTGTCGGGACTGACGAACGGGTAGTCGTTGACCACGTTGGACACGGTCTTGATCGACACCCCGGCCAGTCGCGCCACGTCCTTCAGGCTGACGGCCACTCCGCCACTCCTCGCTATCCGGCGGTACCACTCCGCTCGGCCAGGCTGTTGCTGGAAAAATACCCGTCTTCGCCAGTCATGGCCGCGCGTTTCCTTCGCGGTCCCGGCGCGTTGATCAGAAGGACGGGCAGTTCAGCCGGCCACCTGCGCTCCTGCTGGCCCGCGTCGCCGCTCGCCTCGCCTGCCGAGCCGCGTGGACGCCACCAGGGTTCGCGCCATCCGCTGCAGCCATTGTGGCAATAGTCCGGCTCTCTCGGTGCGACGGGTTACGGGTTGATGTTTAATCTAAGTGAAGTCTTCCGTGGTCTATAGACAGCGGATACCGTCCGTGCGATTCACGCTTTGCTGCGGGGGAGGCACCTTGCCTACGTCTGATCCGGCACGAGCTGGCCGGGTCCTGCAATGGAATCGCACCATCGACCGCAGCCTGGTGCATCGGGACTCGATCGCGGAGGTACTGCTCACCGACCTGCTCCAGGTCGGTGAGGCCGAGTTCCTGGTCGCGGCCCAGTGGCCGAGATCGCACCGGGTGTATCGGCCGGATCAGGCCGGCCGGCACGATCCGATGCTGATCCTGGAGTCCATCCGGCAGACCGGTCTGGCCGTGTCGCACTTCGGGTTCGGGGTGGGCTTCGACCAGCAGTCACTGATGCGCGACGTCAGCTTCGTCCTCGATCAGCGAACCGAACCACGGGCCCTGCTGGGGTCGACCAACATCGCCATCACCGCCCGCTGCCGGGAGGTGATCATGCGATCCGGCCGGCTGCGTGGCATGACCCTCGACCTGTCCTTCGCCGCCGACGACCTGCCCTTCGCCACCGGCGGCGGCACCATCCGATGGATCTCGGCCCGGAGCTATGCCGCACTGCGCGCCCGCGGCGGCACCCGGCTGGACTGGGACCAGTTGCGCTGGAGCACCACTGCCCCGCCCCGGGCGGCCTCGGCCATCCGGGCCAGCGCGGACGGGCTGCTCACCGCCGAATCCGAGCCGGGTCCGCGGCGGCGACTGGTCGTGCCGCTGGATCATCCGGTCTACTTCGACCACGCCCTGGATCACGCACCGGGCATGTTGCTGATCGACGCGGCCTGGCAGGCGGAGTTCGAGCAGCGCAGCCCCGGCGCCCGGCTGGTCGGCTGCGCACTGGACTGCCCGACGTTCACCGAACTCGGCGTCGACACCGACATCGTGCTGAACCGGGTCTCCAGCGATACCACCGAATTCGCCGTGCACCAGGACGGCCGCTCGACCGCCACCGGGTTCCTGCGAGTCGCGCCGTGACCGGCTGGCGGCGCAGCGCTAGTCTGCCCGGGCCGATTCCTCCAGGTCCGGCTCCAGCCGCAGCGGCGCGCGGCGCACCGCGGACCGGACCCGGCGCACCGCGCGCTGGGTGGCTCCCCAGTCCGGTTCGGCCGCGATGCCGACCAGGAAGATCTTCCAGAACTCATCCAGCCGGGCTTCGAGGTCGGTGCGGTTGGTCAGGATCTCCGAGATGTGCTGGATGCCGAAGAACCCGCCCACCAGCGCCCGCGCGGTCGGGCCGGGCAGCAGGCCGGGGCGCAGCTGACCCTCCCGCCGGGCGCGGGTGAACAGGTCCTGCAGGATGGCGATCCAGCCGACGAACGGTGTGGGCATCGCCGCGTGCACCAGTTCGCGCTCGAAGGACAGCCGGACGCCGGCGGTGGTCAGGATGTCGTCGCGGAACCGGCTGCCCACCTCGTAGGTCAGCGCGACGACGCCGGTCAGCGCATCGGGAGACTCCTCGATGATCGCCGACACGATCGGCGGCCACTGGGCGAACTGCTCCTCGACGATCGCCACCGCGAGCGCCTCTTTGCTGGGGAAGTGGAAGTACACCGCACCCTTGGTGACGCCGGCCGCCTCGACGATGTCGTTCATGCTCGCCGCCAGAAAACCGGTCCGGGCGAAGACCTCGGCTGCGGCAAGCAGTACACGACCACGGGTCAAGACCGCTCGCTGCTGCATCGCCACAGGCGCTTTCCTCCCTGACCCTACGAGGGGTGAAGTGTATCCGGCAGCTCCACCCGCTGCGCTTGCTGACTGTTTGTCCAGATTTGGACCGGCGCCACATAAAAGACCGCGCGGTCGGTTTACTTTTTGCCGGAGTGCCGATATTCTTCTACCAGCGGCGCGCGGAGCCAGGTCAACTCCTGCAGCGCCGCGCCAACTTGAACACCGCACCTCCAGCACGACGAGGTAGCGAGCCGGCGAGAGGGCCGGCCGCCGGAGCAGGATCATCCATAACATCCCGACCGGTCGGTTTAATTCACAATGTCTGATCTGGCCCCGCCCGCCTGGTTCGCACAGCGACGTCGGATCGCGGCGAGGTGCTTAGTTTAGGCAGGTAACTTTCGAGTTGGCGAGGCCCGGCCGCCGATTGCCCGCGATGTGCCGCTCGCGCCATGCGGCTCGCGCCGTGCGGCTTGACCGGCGGCGCGGGGGCGCCAGGCCCTAGCCGGGCCGGGAGGCCCGGAGCCGGGCCCGGGCGAGGATGAACATGGCGGTGGCGGTGGGATTTGAACCCACGGAGGCTTTCACCTCACACGCTTTCGAGGCGTGCTCCTTCGGCCGCTCGGACACGCCACCGCCGACGACAATACAGTCACCGACGGCCGGCGAAGAACCGGGTCAGCAGGGCGGCGCATTCGTCCTCCCGAACGCCGGCCACCACTTCGGGACGGTGGTTGAGCCGCCGGTCGCGCACCACGTCCCACAGCGAGCCGACCGCACCGGCCTTCTCGTCCCAGGCGCCGAAGACCAGCCGCCCGACCCGGGCCAGCACCAGGGCGCCGGCGCACATCGTGCAGGGCTCCAGCGTCACCACCAGGGTGCAGCCGGTCAGCTGCCAGCTGCCCAGGGCCGCCCCGGCCCGGCGCAGCGCCACCACCTCGGCATGCGCGGTCGGGTCCGCGCC
>JAVEEO010000207.1 GCA_030840415.1 Pseudonocardiales bacterium
TCAGCCACTGGCTGGAGGCGTTGAGGTTCCAGGCATCCAGCAGGCCCTTGCGCAGTCCCTTGTCCTTCGAGACGTCCTGGACGTAGTCCTCGACCGTCGCCTTGCTGACCACGATGTTGATGCCCTGCGCCTTGGCGTAGGTGACGGCATCGGCCTTCTGCCGGCGGATCACCGGCGTGCCGCCGGCGGGCACCGCCAGGCCGGCCAGCGCCGGCCGGGCCTCGGTCTGACCGCAACTGGTCTCGGTGCCGGGCTGGCTGCAGCCGACCGGCTGACCGGTCCGCTGCCGCTGGGCATGCGCATGGGTCATGGCGGCCTCTCGAAGCGTCAGGGTGAGAGAAACTAACACCCTTCATACACCGAAGGCAATGATTTGCCCCGCCGTGCGTACTCCGACGGGGGCGCGAGGATCAGCCGCGCAGCACCGCGCCGCACCGGACCGCCGCCTCGGCAACCGCCGCGTCCCGGACCGCGATCGCCTCGTCCACGGTCAGCGTCCGGTCCGGGGCGCGGAACCGCAGCGCGAAGGCCAGCGACTTCAGCCCCGCGCCCAGCCGCTCGTCGTCGGCATAGACGTCGAACAGCCGGACCGACTCCAGCAGACCGCCGGCTCCGGCGCGGACCGCCGCCAGCACGTCGGCCGCCGGCACCGGCGCGGGCACCACCAGCGCCAGGTCGAGCAGCACCGGCGGATAGTTCGACAGCTCCGGCGCCTGGGCCGGGGGCGGCGGGTCGAAGGCGTCGAGGTTGAGTTCCATCGCACAGGTGCGGGCCGGCAGGTCCAGCGCAGCGATCACCCGCGGGTGCAACTCCCCCGCCGCGCCCACCACGGCACCGTCCAGCAGCAGTTGCGCGCACCGGCCGGGATGCCACGGGGCGACTTCGGCCTTGCGGATCTCCAGCTCCACCCGGGCCGCCCGGGCCGCTACCCGGGCCGACTCGATGGCATCGGCCCAACCAGCCGGACGGCCCGGCCCCCACCAGCCGGGCAGCTCTACGTCCCCGGCTAGCACGGTGGCCAGGTAGCGCGGCTGGACCGGCACGGTCCGGCTGATCGCAGCCAGCTCGGCGTCGGTCGGGCGGTGCTCGACACCCGGCCGCGGGGCAGGCTCGGTGGTCTCGGCCGGCAGGTACACCAGCCCCATCTCGAAGATCGCCAGCTCCCGGTTGCCCCGGCCCAGGTTGCGGCCGAGATTGGCCAGCAGGCCGGGCAGCAGCGAGGTGCGCAACTCGGGCTCGGCGTCGGAGATCGGGTTGGCCAGCCGCAGCGCCCGGCGCCGGCTGTCCTCGGGCGCCAGGCCGAAGGCATCGTGCACGGCCGGCGAGACGAACGGGTAGTTGATCACCTCGGTGTAGCCGGCCCCGGCCATCGCCCGGGAGATCGACCGGCGCAGCCGCTGCTCGGCGGTCCAGCCGCGGTCGGCGGGTGAGCGCGGCAAAACCGAGGGCACCTTGTCATAGCCCTCCAGCCGCACCACTTCCTCGATCAGGTCGGCCGGGTCGGTCAGGTCCGGCCGCCAGGACGGTGGCGTCACCGACAGCACCGGCTCGTCCGCGGCGGCTTCGGTTCCGGTGGCTTGAGTTTCGGTGGCTTGAGTTTCGGGGGCTCCGGCGGCTCGGGCCTCGGCAACGGTGACCAGGCAGCCGACCTGTTCCAGCCGGTGCCGGACCGCGGCGGTGGCGATCGGGGTGCCGGCCAGCCGGCCCGGGCGCCCGGCCGGCAACTCGATCGGAACCGGCACCGGGCCGTTGCCGATCAGCGTGCCGCCGGCTACCGCGGTGGCTCCGCCGTGCTCGATCAGCAGGTCGACGCAGCGCTGCAACGCCACCGGTGCCATCGCCGGGTCGACGCCGCGCTCGAACCGCTTGGCGGCCTCGGACGGCAGCTTGTGCCGGCGCACCGCCCGGCTGATCGAGGCCGGGTCGAAGTGCGCCGCCTCCAGCAGCACGTCCCGGGTGCCGTCGGACAGTTCGGTCGCCGCGCCTCCCATCACCCCGGCCAGCCCGATCGGGCCCCGGTCGTCGGTGATCACCAGGTCGTCGGCGTCCAGCAGGCGGACCGTGCCGTCCAGCGTGGTCAGCTTCTCCCCCGGCTCGGCCCGGCGCACCCCGAGCGGCCCGGACAGCAACGCCCGGTCATAGCCGTGCAGCGGGTGCCCGGTCTCGAGCATCACGTAGTTGGTGACGTCCACGGCCAGCGAGATCGAGCGCATGCCGCAGGCCCGCAGCCGCCGGACGATGTACTCCGGGGTCGGGCGCCGGGCGTCCAGTCCGGTCACCGCCCGCAGCTCGAACCGGTCGCAACCGGCCGGGTCGGACACCGACGCCGGGTACCCGGCGACCTGCTCCGCAACACCGGGCACCGGCAGGTCGGTGAACGGCAGGTCCAGCGCGGCGGCCGCCTCCCGGGCGAGCCCGCGCACCGCCAGGCAGTAGCCCCGGTCGGCGGTGACGGCGATGTCGAGCACCGCGTCCCGCATTCCGAGCACGTCCAGGGCGTCTAGCAAATCAGTGCCGGGCTCTCCAAAATCCGGCGGCAGCACCAGGATCCCGGAGTGGTCCTCGCCCAGGCCGAGCTCGCGCGCCGAACAGATCATGCCGTCCGAGGTCCGGCCGTAGGTCTGGCGGGCCACGATCGGGAACGGGCCGGGCAGCACCGCGCCGGGCAGGGCCGCCACGATCAGGTCGCCCTCGGCGAAGTTCTGCGCCCCGCAGACGATGCCGCGCGGTGCCGGCTCGCCGACCTCGACCAGGCAGTACCGGATCGGCTTCTTGAACCCGGTCAGCTCCTCGATGCTCAGCACGCGGCCGATCCGCAGCGGCCCGCTGATCCCGTCAGCCGGCGCCGACACCCGCTCGACCTCCAGACCGACCCGGATCAGCGCGTCGCCAAGCGATCGGCCGTCCAGGCCGGCCGGCAGGTCGACGAACTCCGCGATCCACGACACCGGTGCGCGCACCTCAGGCCTCCATTCCGAAGGCCCGGGTGAACCGCAGGTCGCCCTCGACGATGTCTCGCATGTCCGCGGCGTTGTTGCGGAACATCATGGTGCGCTCGATCCCCATTCCGAAGGCGAATCCCGAGTAGACGTCGGGGTCGATGCCACAGGCCCGCAGCACCCGCGGGTTGACCATGCCGCAGCCGCCCCACTCGATCCAGCCCTCGCTGTCGCAGGTCCGGCACGGCCGGTTCGGGTTGCCGACCGACTCGCCGCGGCAGACGAAGCACAGCAGGTCGGGCTCGGCACTGGGCTCGGTGAACGGGAAGTAGGACGGCCGCAGCCGGGTCACGATGCCCGGGCCGAAGAACGCCTGGGCCATGTGGTCGAGGGTGCCCTTCAGGTGCGCCATGGTGATGCCCTTGTCGATCACCAGGCCCTCCAGCTGGTGGAACACCGGTGAGTGGGTGGCGTCCAGCTCGTCGGTGCGGAACACCTTGCCGGGGCAGACGATGTAGATCGGCGGCGCCTGGGTCAGCATCACCCGGGCCTGCACCGGCGAGGTGTGGGTGCGCAGCACCAGCCCGCTGTCGGCCGAGCCGTCCGGGCCGGCCACGAAGAAGGTGTCCATCAGCGTCCGGGTCGGGTGGTCGACGCCGATGTTGAGGGCGTCGAAGTTGAACCACTCGGCCTCGACCTCGGGTCCCTCGGCGACCTCCCAACCCATCGCGGTGAAGACGTCGCCCACCAGTTCCTGGGTGAGAGTCAGCGGATGCCGGGCGCCCGGCAGCTGCCGGTCCCAGGGCAACGTGACGTCCACCGACTCCTCGGCCAGCACCTGGGCGTCGCGCTCGGCCTCGAGCTCGGCCAACCGGGCGGCATAGGCCTGCCGGACCTCGGTGCGGGCGGCGTTCACCCGCTTGCCGGCATCGGACTTGGCCGCCGGCGGCAGCGCGCCGATCTCGCGGTTGGCCAGCGCCAGCGGCGAGCGGTCGCCGACGTGGGCGTTCTGGGCGGCCCGCAACTGGTCGAGGTCGCGGGCCTCGGCGAAGGCCTGGAGCGCCGCCGCGATCCCGGTCGCCAGAGCCGCCGGGCTCAGCGCGGCGACCTGTTTGGGGTCATAGCTGTCGTTGGCGCCAGACATGGCTGCATTTCCTTCAGATCGGGGGGCCGGGGAATCCGAGTGGTCACCAGCAGTTTAGGAGGGCGGCCGAAACCGATTGGCCCGAGCCGAGGCGTACAGGCAGACGGCGGCGGCCGCGGCCAGGTTCAGGCTCTCGGCCCGGCCGTGCAGCGGCACCCGCACCGACAGCTCGGCCGCGGCGACCAGGTCGGCGGGCAGGCCCCGGGCCTCGTTGCCGAAGACCCAGGCGGTCGGCCCCCGCAGGCCGTCCCGGTCGCTCAGCTCGTCCAGATCCAGGGCGGCCGTGCCGGTGGTGGCGATGGTGCGCAGGCCGGCCGCCCGGCAGCCGGCGAGGGCGTCGGCCGGTGACAGGCCGGTGACGACGTCGAGGTGGAACAGGCTGCCGGCCGAGGCCCGGACGGCCTTGCCGTTGTAGGGGTCGACCGAGTCGCCGGCGAACAGCACCGCCTCGGCACCGGCGGCGTCGGCGGTCCGCAGGATGGTGCCGGCATTGCCCGGGTCGTTGGCCTCGACCAGGATGGCGACCAGCCGCGGGCCGCGGGCCAGCGCGTCGGCCAGGCTGACGTCCAGGCGGGCACAGACCGCGACCAGGCCCTGCGGATGCACCGTCTCGCTGAGCGAGGCAGCGGCCCGGTCACTGACCACCGAGACCGGGCCGCCCTCGAGCAGCTCGGCGTGCTGGCGGGCGGCCGCCTCGGTGGCGAACAGCTCCAGCACGGTGCCGGGCCGGCCCAGCGCCTCGCGGACCGCCTGGGCTCCCTCGGCAAGGAACCGCCCGGCCTCGCGGCGGTCCCGAGAACTGGTGAGTCGTCGGGCCGCCACGAGCCGGGCGTTGGAGTCGGAGAGCACCGACTGTGCTTGCAGGACGCCGATAGGCCGATGCCGAGCGGAACTACGCGGCGGGCGTCTGGGCGGCGGCGCCGCCGATGCCCTCGGCCTCGACGGCCTTGCGGGCAACCGCGACCAGCGCCGCGAAGGCCGGAGCGTCGGTGACGGCCAGGTCGGCCAGCACCTTGCGGTCGGTCTGGACGCCGGCCAGCCGCAGGCCCTGCATGAACCGGTTGTAGGTCATGTCGTTGGCGCGGGCGGCCGCGTTGATCCGAGTGATCCACAGCTGGCGGAAGTCCCCCTTGCGCGCCTTGCGGTCGCGGTAGGAGTAGGTCGCCGAGTGCAGCAGCTGCTCCTTGGCCTTGCGGTACAGCCGCGAGCGCTGGCCCCGGTAGCCCGAAGCCGCTTCGAGGGTCGTCCTGCGCTTCTTCTGGGCGTTTACCGCCCGCTTGACGCGTGCCACGTTGGTAGTCCTTGTTCATCGGGCCGAGCTGCGCCCAGGAAGGTCCGGGTGCCCGCTCGGCGGGGGAAGAGCTGGGGTTGGATCAGCGGCCGAGCATGCGCTTGACGCGCGGAACGTCGACGGCGGCGATCGTCTCGGTGCCGGTCAGGCGCCGGGTGATCCTGGAGGACTTGCGCTCCAGCAGGTGGCGCTTACCCGCGCGCTCGGTCAGCAGCTTGCCGCTGCCGGTGACCTTGACGCGCTTCTTCATCCCCGAGTGGGTCTTGTTCTTGGGCATCTTCAATCCTTCTGTTCAGGCGCCGGCCGACCAGGAAGGTCGTCCGACGGAGCAGGCGGCGGGACGTCGACGTGCTCAGGCCCGCGGTGCTTGCTCCTCGACGGTCTTGACGGGACGGCTGGCGGCCCTGGTGCTGCGGTGCGGAGCAACGACCATGACCATGTTGCGGCCGTCCTGCTTGGGCGATGACTCCACGAAGCCGAGTTCGGTGATGTCCTCGGCCAGCTTCTGCAGCAATCGGAATCCGAGCTCCGGCCGGGACTGCTCACGACCGCGGAACATGATCGTGATCTTGACCTTGTCGCCCTGCTTGAGGAACCGCTCGACGTGACCCTTCTTGGTCGCGTAGTCGTGCGGGTCGATCTTGGGACGGAGCTTCATTTCCTTGATCACGGTCAGTGCTTGGTTGCGCCTGGCCTCGCGGGCCTTCTGGGCGCTCTCGTACTTGAACTTTCCGTAATCCATGAGCTTGCAGACCGGTGGCCGCGCCATCGGCGCCACCTCGACCAGGTCGAGATCGGCCTCGGCGGCCAGTTCGAGTGCCTTGCCGATCGGCACGATGCCGACCTGCTCGCCCTCTGGCCCGACGAGTCGGACCTCGGGAACACGAATCCGGTCGTTGATCCGGGGTTCAGAGCTGATGTGGCCTCCTAGGTTGCGCTGTCTGGACGAAGGCCACTGCCCGCCGGCTGTCCCGACATGCAAGCGGCCCCGCTGCAACCAATGCAGTCGGGGCCGGAGAGATTCCACCAACGATCCGGGTGGCACCACCGACCGGCTGGGGCCGGACCGTAGGTACCACCTGACACCGCCCGGAGGCGGTGCTGGACCGAACCCGGCTGCCAGGGGCGGCGCGGGTGGGAAACCGGGGCTTCCGCTTGCACACCAGGCCCCGAACCTTGCGGTACGAATCCTGGCGGGTCGCGTGTGCAAGGGTAGCAGTGTGAGCACCCCGCACCCAAACGCTCCGATTGCTCGAGATCCTGCCGATCCGGGGCGCCCGGTGGACCAGGCGGCCCCGGTGGAACCGATGGACGCGGTGGACCAGGCAGACCCGACAGACCCCGCCGTCCGGGAACTGGCGACGATACCGGCGGTCGAGGTGATCACCCGCGCCTCGGTGATGCTGATGAGCGCCGCGGCCGAGAAGCTGGGACTGGCCGAGGACGGCGAGCACTACCTCGACCTGGACGAGGCGCGCCGGCTGATCGACGCCTACGCCGGCCTGCTGGGCGCCGCCCAGGCCGACCTCGGAGTGCATCGGCAGCCGCTGCGGGACGGGCTGAAGGCACTGCAGCGAGCGTTCCGGGAGGCCTCCCCCTATCCCGATCAACCCGGCCAGGGCCCGGGTGAAAAGTCGGGCTTCTAGGCATTCGCCGGGCAACCGGTGATGGCGGCCGGTGATGGCGGCCGGTGATTGAACCACGAATTTTTAGAAACTCTGCGTGACACACCGGTTACTTGACTTACGCTGCTTTCACGCGCGGGGGGCCGTGAAGCTAGCCATCAGGAAGATTCGACGTGACTCGACGTTCTCCAGTGCCTTTTTTTGCGCCCATTCCCGGGTCCGTGCCGCCCGCCACGCTGCCGGCCGCGGCGCCTGCCCGGCGGCCGTTGCGGCTGGCCCGCAAGGCCGGTGGCCTGACCCTGATCGCCAGCCTGGCGGTACTCGGCAGCGCCCAGTCCTCGGCCTCGGCCGCGACGGCGAGCGACCCGGTCGGCTACCTCGACCAGGCCGTGCCAAGCGGCTCCACCGGCGTGAGCGTGCAGGGCTGGGCCGCCGACCCGGACAACCTGGCCCAGCCGCTGGTCATCCTCGCCAGCCTGGACGGCGTCGGTGCCGGCCAGGTGGTCACCGCCGTCGCGCGTCCGGACGTGGTGGCCGCCCGCGGCACCGGCCCGACCCCGGGCTTCGCGCTCACGGTGGCCGCCGCTCCGGGCAGCCACACCGTCTGCGTAACGGCGGTCAACATCGCCGCCGGCGGAAACACCGGCCTGGGCTGCCGGACGGTCGTGGTGCCCGCCCCGATCAGCAACACCCCCGCGGCGCACAGCCCGTTCGGCGCGCTGGAGAAGGCCACCTCCTACGGCAACACCGTGACGCTGACCGGCTGGGCCGCCGATCCAGACAACCGGGCCCAGCCGCTGAAGATCTACGCCGGCCACGACGGCAGCCCCGCCCCGGTCACCTCGGCGAAGGTGGTGTCCCGGCCCGACATCGCGCAGTCCCAGCAGGTCGGCAGCAACCAGGGCTTCTCGGTCACCATCACCCTGAGCACCGGCAGCCACCTGGTGTGTGCCGCGGCCACCAACATCGGCGAGGGGGCCAATGGCCAGCTCGGCAGCTGCCTGAAGCTGTACGTCGGCTACACCGCCGCCCAGATCGCCGCGCTCAGCCCGTCCGGAGCGCTGGAGGCCGCTCGCGCCCAGAGCGCCACCAGCATCGGCGTCCGGGGCTGGGCGTCCGACCCGGACGACCGGGCCGCCTCGATCAAGGTGGTCGCCTACCTCGACGGAGCGGCGGCGGCCACCGTCACCGCCTCGGTGCCCCGGCCGGACCTGGTCAGCAGCCAGCAGGTCGGCCCGAACGCCGGCTACTCCTTCTCCATCCCGGCAAGCAGCGCCAGCCACAATGTCTGCCTGTGGGCGGTGAACATCGGGGTCGGCAACAACAAGTTCCTCGGCTGCGCGGCGCTGAGCACCCCGGCGGTGACGATGCTCCCCGGCCCGGCACCGGCGACCCCGGCGGCCAACACCAAGGTCGTCACGCTGGCCAAGACCTTCATCGGCCAGCCCTACGTCTGGGGCGGCGCCAGCCCGGCCGGCTTCGACTGCTCGGGCCTGGTGCAGTACAGCTACCGGACCGCGGCGGCCTTCACCACGCCGCGGACGGCCCAGGACCAGTTCAAGGCGGCCCGGATGATCCCGGCCGTCCGGGCGGTGCCGGGCGACCTGGTCTTCTATCACGACAACACCGGCTACGTGTACCACGTCGGGATGTATACCGGCCCGGGTATGACCGTCGCCGCGATCGACCCGGCGCACGGCGTCCGGGCCCAGTCGATCTGGGACTCGACCGCCACCTTCGGCAGCTTCACCCACAGCTGAGCGGTCGCTTCTGGCCTGCTCGAGGGCGGGCCGGTCAGGAGCGGCTGGCGGTAAAGAGTGCGCGCAGTCCCTGCATGACCTCGACGCTGCGCTCGCCGTCACCGCGCTGCACCGCGTACAGCACGATCAGCTCGTCGCCGGGCAGCACCAGCCGGGCGAACCGCGCCTTGGGCGGGAACTCCACCCCCGTCACCAGCGCCCAGTCCACATGCCGGTAGCCGGCGAAGAACCCTCGGGTATCGATCCCGCCGGCGTCGGCGCGCAGCCGGGGCCGGGTCAGGCACAGGATCCCCAGGGCCACCAGCACGCCGGTGCCGGCGATGCCGAACTGGTCGGCGGCGGTGAAGCCGACCCCGTTGTCGGAGGTGCTGCGCAGGATCAGCGCGGCGACCCCGAACAGCACCAGCACCGCGACGGCGGCCAGCACCGCGTACCGGACCGCCTTCACCGGCCGGGCGCTGACCCGGCGAGGCACCGAGGGGGCGCTCGGGCCGCTCATAGCCGGCAGGCGTGGATGTCGGTGACCAGGATGGCGCGGGCCCCGATCTCCCACAGCTCGTCCATCAGCCGGTTGGTGTCGCGGCGCGGCACCATCGCCCGGACCGCCGACCAGCCCGGCGTCCGCAGCGGCGAGACCGTCGGCGACTCGAAGCCGGGAGTGACCGCGACCGCCTGCTCGACCAGGTGGTCGGCGATGTCGTAGTCCATCAGGACGTACTGCCGGGCGATCAGGACCCCCTGCAGCCGCCGGACCAGTTGGTCCACCGCCGCCGACGGTGCCGCCCCCGAGCGGCGGACCAGCGCGGCCTGGGAGCGGAACAGCGGTTCCCCGAAGATCTCCAGTCCCGCCGCCCGCAGCGTGGTGCCGGTCTCGACCACATCGGCGATCGCGTCGGCGACATCGAGCCGGACCGCGGTCTCGACCGCCCCGTCGAGCCGGATCACCTCGGCCTCGATGCCACGCTCGGCGAGGTAGTGCGCCAGCAGGCCGGGATAGGCGGTGGCGATCCGGCAGCCGGCCAGGCCGGCCAGCGTCCGGCCGGAGCCGGTGGCGGCCGCGAACCGGAAGGTGGAGCCGGCAAAGCCGAGCGGCAGGATCACCTCGGCCTTGGCGCCGGAGTCCAGCAGCAGGTCCTCGCCGGTGATCCCGACGTCCAGCCGGCCCGAGCCGACGTAGAGGGCGATGTCGCGCGGCCGCAGGAAGAAGAACTCGGTGTGGTTGTCCGGATCCTGCAGCACCAGCTCACGGCTGTCGTTGCGCTGCCGGTAGCCGGCTTCACGCAGCATGTCGCTGGACGGTTCGGACAGCGACCCCTTGTTGGGCACGGCGACCCGGAGCAGCTCGGTGGAGATGGTCACGGCAGCATCACAGGTACTTGTAGACGTCGTCGAGGGTCAGGCCCTTGCCCAGCATCAGGACCTGCACCCGGTACAGCAACTGGCTGATCTCCTCCGCCGTCCGGTCCGCGGACTCGTGCTCGGCCGCCATCCAGGCCTCGGCCGCCTCCTCCACCACCTTCTTGCCCTGGGCGTGCACGCCGTCGTCCAGGGCCGTCACGGTTGCCGAACCCGCCGGCCGGTCGGCCTGCCGCTGGGTCAGCTCGGCGAAGAGTTGGTCGAAGGTCTTCATCGCCAGTGAGCCTACGACCGGCTGGCCGCGGCCGGCCGGGGTGGGGTTCGGCTCAGCTGCCCGCGTCGATGATGGCAGCCACCGGGCCGCCGCCGTCCGGGCCCTGGTGGGCCGCCGACACCGACACGAAGACCGCCGGGTCACCGGTCACCGAGGCCGCCACGCCACCCACCGCCGCCTTGATCTGGCGGTGCCAGTGCACGTCGGAGTCGTCGAGCATGGCGTTGCGCCGGCCGCGCACCGCGCCGTCCTGGCTGGCTTCGCACTTGAGGAACACGTTCACCAGCCGGCCGTCCAGATCGGACGGGTGCGGCCGCTCGGGCAACTCCAGGCCGGCGTCGCGGATTGCCGCCCAGATGCCATCGGCATCCAGGGCGTCGGTCATCACGCCGTGCCCGATCCGGTACCGGCCGCCGATGCCACGGGCGTTGCCGACCACCACCACCTGGGCCCGGTCCAGCTCCACCCCCGAGGAACAGGAGGCCACCGAGGAGTACAGCGACCGGTCGCGCATCACGTCGGCGTCGGTCGGCATCTCGATCTCGCCGAGGGCCACGGCGACGCCGAGCGCCGTGCAGCCGTTGGAGACGTCCATCGAGTGCAGGGTGTCCTCGGTGAAGACGTCCTTGCCCCGGCTCTTGGCGTCGCGGATGGTGTCAATGGTCAGCAACGGCGTCTTGGTCTGGACGTAGTGCACGTCCGCGGCGTCGGTGATGCCGGCCTTGCCCATCGCCTCGGTCACCGCGGCGGCCACCTTGCCGATCATCGCGGTGCGGCCGATGTCCTCGGGCAGCAGCACCTCGCTCATCGCGAAACCCACCGTCAGCCGGGGCTCGTCGGTCTTGGGCGCCTTGTCGGGGTCGACCGTGGCGAAGATGGTGGCGTGCGGGGAGATGATGCCGTCGGTGCCGCCGGACCAGACGATCGGGATCTGCTTGACCTGCTCGGCGGTCCGGCTGCCGTGGGTCGTGATCACCTCGCGGAACGCCCGGTCGGCGATGATCCGGGTGTAGTCGTTCACCCCGCCGTTGCCCTCGGTCTTGCCGATCACCGCCACCACCCGGTCGGCCTCGAGCACGCCGTCGGTGATCAGCGCCGTGAACTCGCTGGCATCGGTCACGCTGTGCAAGGCCACCTTGCGAACCTCGATCGGGTCTGGCATCCGGGATCTCCTTCTCAGTCGGGATGGACGATAGTGCCGGTCTGGCCGGCGAGCGCACCGGCGATGCTGCCCAGCGAGGTGATGGCCGCCGGCCTGCCACTGCCACGCACGAACCGGCAGGCGGCGGTCACCTTCGGCTCCATGCTGCCGGTGGCGAACGTACCGGCGGCGATCAGGGCCTGCAGGTCGGACACCGCGATGCCGGCCAGCGGCCTCGGCTGGTCGCTGCCCCAGCCCAGTACCACGTGCTCGACGTCGGTGGCGATCACCAGCCGGTCGGCGTCCAGGGTCGCTGCCAGCAGGGCAGCGGTCAGGTCCTTGTCGATGACCGCCTCGACGCCGCGATAGGAGGGGTCGCCGCCCGGGCTGTCCTCGGCCACCACCGGAATGCCCCCGCCACCCGAGCACACCACCGCGAACCCGGCGGCCAGCAGGGCCACCACGGCCGGTGCGTCCAGGCAGCTCAGCGGCTCGGGCGAGGCGACCACCCGGCGCCAGCCGCGCTCGCCGCGGTCCTGCCAGTGCTGGCCGTGGCCGATCATCACGGCTGCCTCGGCCTGGCTGAGGTAGCGCCCGATCGGCTTGGACGGCAGGCCGAAATGTGGGTCGTCGGCGGCGACCTCGGTGCGCGAGACGACCACGGCGGTGCGTACCGCCGAGCCGCGGGCGGCCAGCGCCCGGTCCAGGGCGTTGAGGATCAGCAGGCCGACGGTGGCCTGGGTCTGGGCGCCGCACCAGTCCAGCGGCACCGGCGGCACCACCGAGGCCGCCAGCTCGTTCTTGACCAGCAGGTTGCCCACCTGTGGCCCGTTGCCGTGGGTCAGCACCACCTGATGACCGGCCCGGATCAGCTCGGCGACCGGTTCGACGGCCAGCTCGATGGCGGCCTGCTGATCCTGCGGGCGGGCCGAGCCGTCCGCGGCGGTCATGGCGTTGCCGCCCACCGCGATCACCACCCGCATGGTCTGCCCCTCTCGCCTCGGACCGTCCGGTGAAGGGAGAACTCTATGTTCCGCAGCGGGCGATAGCAGGTAACCCGGCGCCAGGTGGTGGGTCCCATCCGATGCGCGAGCCCGGTGGGCGGTGCTCAGCAACATGAACATCAGATGTGAGCTACACCTCGTTCCGGACCGGGCTGGAACCGGACGAGCGCCCGGGCTGACTAGTACGGCGACCACCGCGGTACGGCCTGGCCCTGACCGCGGCAGCCCACTCGAACCCGGAGGAGAACCATCGTGAGGCGATACCACCGCGGCCTGGCCGTCGCAGTCGTCCTGGCCAGTGCCTGGTTGGCGGGCGTGCTGGGCGCCGGCGCCGCGTCGGCGCATGTGAGCGTGTCGAGTCCGGCGGCGGTGCCGGGCGGGTACGCCAGCCTGACGTTCAAGGTTCCCACCGAGTCGGCCACCGCAAGCACCACCGGCCTGAAGGTGCAGCTGCCGGCCGACCAGCCGCTGGCCTCGGTGTCGGTGCTGCCGGTGTACGGCTGGACCCACACCATGACCAAGGCGAAGCTGGCCACCCCGATCAGCTCCGACGACGGGAACATCACCGAGGCCGTCAGCGTCATCGAGTGGAAGGCGACCAGCGCCGCCACCGCGATCAAGCCCGGCGAGTTCAACCAGTTCGTGATCAGCGTCGGCCCGCTGCCCCAGGCACCGTCGATGACGTTCAAGGCCCTGCAGACCTACAGCGACGGCAAGGTCGTGTCGTGGATCGAGCAGGCCGCCGAGGGCAGCACCGCTGAGCCCGAGCACCCGGCACCCACCCTGAAGCTGGCCTCGGTCGGGGTCAGCGCGAGCGCGACCTCGGCACCGGCCGGGGTCGCGGCGTCCGGCACGTCCAGCGGGGGCAGCGACACCCGTGCCAACGCCGCGCTCGCCCTGGGCGTGGTTGGCATCCTGCTCGGCGGCATCGCGCTGGCCGCGGTGCTGCTGGGCCGGCGGCCGGGCCGGTCTCGCTGAGCGCTGGCTGCAGGCCGGGGTCAGGCCGGTTCGGGGCGGGCCAGCAGCAGTTCGAACACCGCAGCCTCCAGCCCGGGGCCCAGTTGCAGCGCCTGCAACTGCGACAGCCGGGTGGTCAACGGAGCGTCCGCGGTGGCTGCGGCATAGAGCCGGGTCTTCACCTCGTAGGACAGCTGGGCCCGGTGCACCAGGGCGAACAGCCGGTCCTCGACATCGTTGGCGGCCAGCACCGGGCTGTCGCCCAGGTCGACCCGGACGGTTGCGCTGACCGGCACGTCGGCGATCCGGACGCTGGTACGGCGGCCGACCCGCCGAATCTCAGCCGATACCGCGGTTGCGTCCACCGTGACGGCGGGGTCGGCCTGCGCCTGGTGGGCC
Source organism: Pseudonocardiales bacterium (assembly GCA_030840415.1). GTDB lineage: Bacteria > Actinomycetota > Actinomycetes > Mycobacteriales > Jatrophihabitantaceae > Jatrophihabitans_A. The sequence goes on from JAVEEO010000207.1 coordinate 13,891, forward strand.
AGGAAGGTCAGCGTCCAACTGCGCCGGGCCGGCAGGCAGCCGGTGTTGCCGGTAGCCGGGCCGACCTGCACCACCCCGGCCACCTGATCGAAGCTGATCGGGGTGCTCGCCCGACGCTGCGGATCATCACCCGCGCCGATGCCGTCGTCCTCGAGCAGGTCGAAGGCACCGTCGCCGCCGACCACGACCAGTACCTCGAGCTCGGCCGGGTTGCTTGTGGCATTGCCAGGCACCTCGGCGGCCGCGAGCGGAATGATCGCGCCGGCCGGGGCCAGCACCGGGATGCTGTCGGGCCCCCGGTGCAACCGCATCTCCCGGCCGCCGGCATAGACCAGCTCGGTGATCACGTCAACCCAGCTGCCCGGCGGCAACCAGGCGGTCACCGCGCCGAGCAGCAACTGCCGGTCGGCCGGGGTGGTGATCGGTGCGACCATCAGCTGGCTGCCGAAGGCGTACTGGTTGCGAGCCCGGTAGGCCTCATCGACCCACGGGTACTGGTAGTACATCGGCGTCACCAGCGGCACCCCCTGGTGGGCGGCCCGGTGGTTCATCGTGTGCAGGTACGGCAGCAACCGGTGCCGCAGCCGCAGCGCGGCCGTCATCGCCTGCTCCGCCTCGCGCCCGAACTGCCAGGGCTCCTTGCTGGTGAACGGGCTCAGCACCGAGTGCAGCCGGTTGATCGGCGAGAAGACGCCCAGCTGCACCCACCGGGTGGCCAGCTCGTCGTCCTTACCGCCACCCATGTGACCACCGATGTCGTGGCTCCACCAGCCGTAACCGATGTTGGACGCGGTCGCGGTGAATTCCGGCTGGAAGTCCAGTGACGCCCAGGTGGTGATGGTGTCGCCGGAGAAGCCGACCGGGTAGCGATGGCTGCCCGGGCCGGCGTAGCGGGAGAAGGTCAGCGGGCGCCGCCCGTCCCGGGCGCTGTCGAGGAAGTGAAAGTGGTTGAGCATCCACAGCGGGTCGATGCCCGCCACCCTGCTGTGCGGGCCCTGCTGCCAGTCCAGCCACCAGAAGTCGACACCCTGCTCCTCGAGCTGGCGGTGCAGGATCTCGAAGTAGGCCGTCAGGAAGTCCGGATCCGTCACGTCGAAGGCGATCGGCCGCTCACTGGCCGGGTCGATGCCCAGCGCCTCGGCCATCGCCGGATAGGCCTGCTCGTAGGCCCGGATACCGTCGGCCGGATGGTCGTTGAGGGTGACCATCAGCCCGCGCTCGTGCAGTTCGCGCAGGAATGCCGGCGGATCGGCGAACAGCTCGGTGTTCCAGGTGTAACCCGTCCAGCCGCTGCCGTAGCGCGGGTCGATGTCGACCAGGTGCCAGTCCATGTCGAGCACCGCCACGGAGAACGGAATGCCCTCGGCGGCGAAGCGGTCCAGCAGCGCCAGGTACTCGGTGTCGCTGTAGCGGTGGTAGCGGCTCCACCAGTTGCCCAGTGCCCAGCGCGGCAACAGCGGTTGCGGACCAGACAGGGCGTACAGGGCCTGCAGCGCCTGCGAGTAGTCGCGGCCGTAGGCGAAGACGTAGAGATCCTCGTCGGTACCCGGCCGGGGGCTGACCCAGCCGTCGTCGCCGATGACCAGGCTCTGCGAATCGTCGATCACGGCGTAACCGTTGCGCGACAGCACGCCCGGCTCCAGTGGCAGCCGCCCGTCGATCATGTCCAGGGTGCGGGCGGTGCCGCCGAGGTTGCCGTCGCCGTCAGCCGGGTCGGCGCCATAGCGCCACACGCTGTGCCAACTGCTCACCCCGCCACGGACCTGCACGCTCAGCCCGGACGTGCTGAACGGGCCGCGGTCATAGATCAGCTGGAACCGCTCGGTGAGCACCTCCACGTGCGAGTCGGTCTCGATCACCTCGAACCGTGGCACCGGCAGTTCCCGGTTGATCGCGAAGGCCGACGCCCGGTCTTCGAACACCCCGTCGGCGGAGCGTTCCAGTCGCACCAAGCCGTCGGTCAGCACGGTGATCCGGTAGTCCGGACCCTGTACCACTGCTCGCTGGTCAGCAACCGGACGGCAGTTCAAGCGGTAGCGCTGATCCATGCCACCCTTTCTACCGCACGGCCACCGGCCGGTCACCCTGGGTATCCAGCGAACCCGAATTGCCTTGGTACGTCTATAGATTCAAGCCCGGTGTGCTTTACCACGAGACTGATGCGGCGCACACTGGCCTGAGGTCAGGGCACAGGTCGACCGGGCACCACCTCTGACCCCATCTTCCGCGGGGGCATGGAGATGCGCTGGTCAGCAGCACGAACCGCATACTCGATCGGCGTACTGGTGTCGGTGGCCGCGGCCAGCGGATGCGCCGGCCCGGCCGGGCCACCGGCAGCCGCTGACCCCTCCCCGGCCTCGCTGGCCGCCGGCGCGACGGCCAGGCCCATTCCCGGCACCGACCCGGCGATCCAACACTGGTTCCTGGACAACGGCGCTGCCAAGGTTGCATTCAACAATGCGCTGCTGCGCGCCGAGCGGGGCGTGGCCAACCGTTCCGCTTCCGAGTGCAAACCGCTCAGCGCCGCCGTCGGACAGCTCGAGAAGGTGCTGCCGAAACTCGCGGCACTCTCACCCGCCGGCCAGAAGCTGGCGGCAGCGCTCCAGCCCGCGGTGGCCACGTTCGACTCCGCGGCAACAGCCTGCCTGGCCAGGGACTTCCCGGCGGCCCAGGCCGCGCTGGACACCGGCGTGGGGCAGCAGGCCGACGCGCAGGCAGACGTGGACGAGATCCTGGACGGTGACCTGTGACCGCCGCACAGAACGGCTCGGCGCGATTCCCGGTGCGGCTACCGGTTCCGCTCGGCCGGATCCTCGGCCTTGCCGTCGCCTCGGTTCTCGTCCTGTATGCGGCGGTGACCGCGGTGCCACCCCGGGCGGCCGGCGCGACGCTCACCGTTACCGCCACCGCTGACGCCTACGTGCGCTCGGACCAGGCCGGCACCAATTTCGGCAAGGCACTGCAGCTGGCGAGCAATGCCAACACCGCGAACGTGATGGTCAGCTACCTGAGCTTCGAGGTCACCGGACTCAGCCGACCGCCGTCGTCGGCGATCCTCAGCTACTACAGCCAATCCAGCGGCGTCACCAAGACCGCGGTACACGTGGTGTCCGGCGCCTGGAGCGAAACCTCGATCACATACGCCACCAAACCCGGCTACGGAGCCGCCATCGCCACTACCGCCGCGCTGACTGCCGGCACCCGGGCCACCGCCGACGTCAGCTCGGCGGTGACCGGAAACGGCACCTTCTCCTTCGCCCTCACCACCACGGCCACCGCCACCCGGTGGGCCGACAGCCGCGAGGCTGCCAATCCTCCGCAACTGCTGCTCACGGTGGACACTCCCACCGCTACCCCGACGCCAACGGTCACCCCGACGCCAACGGTCACCCCGACTCCGACTCCGACCACCACGGCTACTGCTACGGCGAGCGACACCACCACACCGACTCCCACACCGACTCCCACGCCCACACCGACACCGACTCCCACCCCGACGCCAACGCCCACTCCGACCCCAACCCCGGATCCGGTCATCGCGCTGGCCGGGGACGTCGCCTGCTCGCCCAGCGACGCCGATTACAACGGCGGCACCGGCACTGCCGGCCACTGCCACATGAAGGTGACGGCGAACCTGGCACAGAGCCTGAACCCGGCAGCCGTGCTGGTGCTCGGTGACGAGCAGTACAACTCGGGCAACCCGAGTGACTTCCTCGCCTCCTACGACAAGTCCTGGGGGTCGGTGAAGAGCCTCAGCCGTCCGGTGGTCGGCAATCACGAGTACGGCACCAGCGGGGCGGGCGGGTACTTCGGCTACTTCACGACCGCGGCGACCGGCGGTTCGAGTTGCCTTTCCAAGTGCGGCGGGTACTACAGCTTCGACCTCGGCAGCTGGCACATCGTGGCTCTCAACACCGAGTGCACCCGGATCGACGGCGGTGTCGGCTGCGCCGCCGGATCACCGCAGGAGACCTGGCTGCGCAACGACCTGGCCCAGCATTCCAACCGGTGCACGCTGGCCTTCGGCCACCGGCCGCGGTGGAGTTCCAACAGCTTCGCCAGCGCCGACATCACCCCGCTGGTCAACGACCTGGTCGCCGCCGGCGTCGATGTCTATGCCGCCGGGCACTCGCACAGCTATGAGCGGTTCAACCCGCAGACCGCCTCCGGAGCAGCCTCACCGACCGGCCTGGCGCAGCTGGTGATCGGCACCGGCGGCTCGTTCTACACCGGCTTCGGAACGGTGGTGCCCAACAGCGCGGTACACAAGTCCAACATCTTCGGCGTGCTCAAGCTGACGCTGCACGCCAGCAGTTATGACTGGTCCTTCGTGGCCGATCCCAGCACCCCGTACACCGACTCGGGCTCGCGCACCTGCAGCTGAGTCCGGTCCGCAGCCGCCCCGGGGGGCCGCGGCTGGAGTCAGCCGTCCGCCGAGACCGCGGTTAGCCGTTGCTCCAGGCGCCGCAGCAGGTCGTTGCACTGCCGAACCGCGTCCGGCTCGTCGCCGAGAACGCCGGCGAGTTCGCGCGCCCAGGCCGCGCGCAGGATGCCCAGGTTCGTCGCGGCCCGCTCGCTGGGGTGCACCACGATCCCGCGACCGGCCGCGGCGGTGCGCGTCACCATGCCCTTGTCCTCCAGGGCGCGCAGCGCGGTACTGACGTTGGTGCGTTGCAGCCTGGCGCGGCGGGCGATCTCGCTCGGCGCCGACCCGGGATGCAGGTCGACCAGGCGCATGACCGTGCGCTCGGTTTCGGTGAGCGGCACGACCTCGTCCCCGGACGGCGTCCGGGCCCGGACCAGGCGGCCGACATTGAGGATCAGCTGGGCGAGTTCGGCCAATGCATCCTCGACAGCACTGCCAGCGACGGCACGGGTCACGGTGACACCTCCCGACGATTATGCAACTATTATTATGTGCTCATAACCGTAACGCCGGACCCGGCGTGACCACCGGCACCCGGGTGAAGCTGGCGCTGCTGCTCGGCTCGCTCAGTGCGTTCGCACCGCTCACCATAGACATGTACCTGCCCGCCCTGCCGGGAATGGCGCGCAGCCTGCATTCGAACCCGGGCACCATCCAGCTCACGCTGACCGTGTTCGTGATCGGCCTGGCCGCCGGCCAGCTGGTCGTCGGGCCGCTGTCGGACGCCTGGGGACGCCGCCGGCCGCTGCTGGCCGGCATCGCGCTCTATGTCGCCAGTTCGGCGTGCTGCGCGGTAGCCCCAACCGCGGGGTGGCTGATCGGCGGCCGGGTGCTGCAGTCCTTCGGCGCCGCCGCCGCCATCGTGCTTGCCCGCGCGATCGTGCGCGACCTCTTCGACGGCATCGCCATGACCCGGTTCTTCTCCAGGCTGATGCTGGTCAAAGGCGTCGATCCGGTGCTGTCACCGGTGATCGGCAGCCAACTGCTGGCGATCGCGAGCTGGCGCACCGTCTTCGTGGTCCTCACCGCCGTCGGGGCCGTCCTGTTCCTGGCGGTGCTGCTGGCACTGCCGGAAAGCCTTCCCATCCAGCGCCGGCAGTCCGCCGACCTGCCCGCCCGGCTGCGCACCTTTGCCATCCTGGGCCGCGACACCGAGTACCTGCGCCACGTCCTGGCCGGAGCCCTGACGTTCGCCGCCATGTTCGCCTACATCTCCGGATCGTCCTTCGTCCTGCAGCAGGCCTACGGCCTGAGCGCGGCGCAGTTCAGCGTGGTCTTCGGCACCAACGGCCTCGGCATCGTGCTGTTCGGCCAGCTCAACGGCCTGCTGGTCGGCCGGGTCGCCACCGAGCACGCCATGCTGGTCGTAAGCCTGTCGGTGGCCGCCGCCGGCAGCCTGGGCGTGCTGCTGGCCACCTCACTCGGCGCGCCGCTGCCGCTGCTGCTGGCCGGCCTGTTCGCGATGGTGTCGATGGTTGGCGTCGTGCTTGCCAACACCACCTCCGTCGCGCTCGCCGCGCACGGCGAGCGGGCCGGAGCGGCTTCGTCTCTGCAGGGACTGTTGCAGTTCCTGGTGGCCGGCCTCGCCTCCTCGGCGATGGGCCTGGCCGGACGGGGCAGCCCCACCGGAATGGGCGTCGCCATGTTCCTGTGCGCGGGCGCCGCGCTGGCGACCTACGCCGGCCGCCGGCCGCGCCGGGCCGCATCGCTCGAGGTCAGGCCGGAGCCGGAGTCGCTCGCCGCGGCCTGACCCGGCAGGTCAGCCGGCGGCGTCGAGCGAGTCGAGCCAGGCCAGAATCGCTTCGGTGTGCTGGCCCAGCGTCGGTGGCGCCTGGTGCCGGCCGCGGCCGCCGGTGTCGTAGCGGATCGGCGGACCCGGTAGCGAGACCGGGCCGAGGCTCGGGTGCTCGACCTCGACCAGCAGCCCCTGGGACCTGGTCTGCTCCCACTCGTAGACCTCGTCCAGTGAGCGCACCTGGCCGGCCGGGGTGCCGAGCTCGGCCAGGACGGTCATCAGCCGCTCGCGCGGGTAGCCGCTGAAGGCGGCGTCGACGGCGGCGATCACCGCGTCGCGGTCGGCCACCCGGTCGGCGTTGCGGGCCCATTCGGGGCGGTCGATGCCGAACGCGGCCGCGAACGACTGCCACAACCGGTCGCTGCCGACCGCGATCTGCACCATGCCGTCCGCGGCCGAGAACAGCCCGTACGGGCAGATCGAGGGATGGTGCCGCCCGGCCACCCCGGGCACCTCCCCCGCCACCGTGTACCGGGTGCCCTGGAAGGCGTGCACTCCCACCATGCCGGCCAGCAGCGAGGTGCGCACCACCTGGCCGCGGCCGGTGCGCCGGCGTTCGTGCAGGGCGGCCAGCACCCCGTACGCGCCGTACATGCCGGCCAGCAGGTCAGCGATCGGCACGCCGACCTTGGTGGGATCGTCGGCCGAGGAGCCGGTCAGCGACATCAGGCCACCCTCGCCCTGGGCGATCTGGTCGTAACCCGGCCGGCCGCCCTCGGGCCCGTCGTGGCCGAAGCCGGTGATCGACAGGATCACCAGCCGTGGATTGAGCTCGTGCAGCCGGGCCATCGAGAAACCGAGCCGGTCCAGCACTTTGGTGCGGAAGTTCTCCACCAGCACGTCGGCCTGCCGGACCAGCCGGGTCAGCACCGCCGCGCCGGCCGGATCCTTCAGGTCGAGGGTGATCGACTCCTTGTTGCGGTTGCAGGACAGGAAGTACGTCGACTCGCGGGCACCCTGGTCGGGCTGAACGAACGGCGGCCCCCAGCCGCGGGTGTCGTCGCCGTGCCCGGGCGCCTCGACCTTGATCACCCGGGCGCCCTGGTCGCCCAGCATCATCGCCGCGTGCGGCCCGGCCAGCGCCCGGGACAGGTCGAGCACCACCAGGTCGGCCAACGGGCCGGCGTGCTCTGGCCGCTCGCGCGCTGGCGTCTGCTTCGACTCTGTCGGCTGCTCGGGCCTGTCCATCTGCTCAGGCTAGGCCCGAGGCCTCGAAGAGGTGATCAAGTTAGGCGATCAACCCCACGATGAGCAGTCAGTCACGTACAGTGACTTTTCGCCCAATGAGGATGGATCCGCAACAAATGGTCACAGCGCCTCGCTTGCGCTTCTCCACGACAAGCCAGCTGTGACGACCTCACGCCGGAGACCAACGGCGGCCACGCGTGCTGCGCCAGCTACGGGAACATCGCGCTGCTCGGGGCCGGCGGCGAAGGTGTCCTAGGAGTGAGAGCGGCCGTGAGAGCCGCATCGGCCGCAAGAGCGGCCGATCAGGCCGCGCTCGACTTCGCGACGCGTTCATCGAAGCTTGATCACATGTTCGTAGCCAAACACAAGTTCGATCCCCTGGTTCAACAGTTCGGAAGTCGAGAGGCGGTTGTCCAACAAATGCTGAGTGCCCTCAAGGGGCTGACTCCCGTGAGCGGCCTCTTCGAGGAAACGGTCATCGTCGGGGCTCAGAAGGTAACCGTCCGCGGCATGGTCATCGATGGAATTGTCAAGATCGGCACAGCGTTCACACCGCCATGACGGATACACCGAGCCGAGACCTGCTCACCACACAGGCACGCAGGCTCCTGAGCGCCATTCTTGGCCAAGTGGACTTCCCTGGAAGTGAGGAGTTGCTTCAGCAGGTGCCGAGCGTCAACGTCGTCGACGGGCCGGTGACGATG